>JAIDFD010000168.1 GCA_029054485.1 Clostridia bacterium
ATATAAAGATTTCTCGGCAAGCCCGAAACAACGGGCGGCGAGTGATAAGGAGATAAATTATGGATAAAAGAGTGAACAAAACCCGCATAGGGGGGGGGGTGCGCACTTTATAGCGTAAAGGCAGAGCAGGCTAAAAAAATAAGTCTGTTTACTTTAATAATGCTCTTTTTCTGCACAGTTGTATTAGGCTGTGTTTTTTTAACGCCTAAAATTTCTAAATCGGCAAATGCAACAACCTCATCATCTATTATTTCGTGGAGCGGTTTGGGTTGCTATCAGTATTATGCCGCTACAACAACAAACACCGGTTACGGTGTTGCCGTTCCTTTTTCAAGCATGACAGAAGATATTGATTTGAGTAAGGGTAGTTGTAATTTTATAAAAGACGTTGATACTGTAAAAATCGAGGCTTCAAAGGTTTCTTTGGGAAAAGGTCATCAAGTTTCTCATTTTGCTGTATTTAAAGCTGAATTTAATTTACCCGCATATACCCAATACAAAATCAATTATGAAGCAGAATTAAGTATGACAGTGTATAGTAACGGCACTACACCTGAAATTGTCATTTTATATGCTTTCGGTGATACATTTGATCCAAGCGGTTTTACTTTTCCGCGTTTGAGTTCTACAAACGGAACGACAACCGGTTCTAACGTATCTTGTGAGACAAGTGATAACGTAATTGCAAAAGGAAGTACAGCGGGTAACACTGCCAGTAAAAATTGTGCTTCTTTCCGTGAAGTTACTTATACTAATGCGACTAATACTGATACGACTAAAACAGAGTATTTCGGCGCATATTTTGTTGACCTGCCCGGACAGACTTATAATTATTATTATGAAGGCTTTGCCTCGATGTCATATGAGTTGACGGAAGTAAAAGTTTCAATACCTAGCATTTCCGGTGACAAGGAAAAAGAATATACGGGTTCCCCTGTAGGATTTAGTTTTAACAGTAATAAAACACTTGCCCAGATTACCGAAGTTGTGGGTTCGGACGATATATCCCTAAATGATGTGGATTTTTCGGCGGGTACTTTTAAACCGACACAAGTTGGTACTTACACGCTGACTTTTGAGCTTGATACATCGGTAATGGACATTGATATTTCTTGGTTTGATAATACTACCGATAAGAAATACCTAACATTTGAAATAACGCCACAGAAGGTTGACATTCCTTATGTAGATAAAAACTCACAGGAATATAAGAGTGAAGAGCTGATTTTTTCTCTTTTAGATTTTGACAGCGATTTGGTCAACGTTGTAAAGGTTGAAGCAGGCAACACCGCAAACAGCGCAACGGGCGCAGGCGGCGCGGCAATAACTCCAACCACTAAAACGTTTGAAGCTGTCAATGCCGATACATACACCGTTACGTTGAAACTTGCAGATGAGGACAATTACGTATGGGACGATGAGGAAGGCGGCAACGGAACAAGAGATATTAAATTTACTGTAACACCAAAAGAGCTTTCTTTAAAATATGAAAGCTCGCATAAAAACACGCTTGGCAACGCAGAGTGGAAGGCGGATGATAAAGATGTTACTATAACTGTTACTGAAGATAGCTTCGATGGCGATGATTTATCTTTGATTTTTTACTACGATGCAAAGGGTAATTCGCTTGGTACTTCGGACGGAAAATCCACCGAGTTGGATATGACCGGAATTGAGAGCGGCGGACATACGCTGTACGTTGATTTTGCCGAAAAAACGGGCGTAGACGCCAACTATACGATTTCTAACGGAAGTTATCCTTTCAACGTGAAAGCAGGCTCGGCGCAGACCGATTTTAAGTGGGTTTATTACGAAGGCGACACGAAAAAGGATTACATCGCTGAGGGCGGCACAATTACTTTTAAAAAGGACACTACTTTCAAGGTAGAGTTAGTAATTCCCGATGATGCCAAAATAGAAGTGCAGGGCTATGAAACTCAGAGCGGTTCGGCGGTAAAGAGCTATGAAACAACGGTTACTATTAAGAGTACCGACCCCGGAAATCTGTTCTACGATGAGGACGGCAATTCTTCCGAAACCACAACGATTACACTGAATTGGTCAATCGTACAGGCGGAAGTGGACGTTGAAAAGGTTAAATTCGAGTATAACGACGGTAAAAACGGAAACAAGACGTACGACCCTGATAACCCGCCCGAATATACGGGACTTAATTTCACAATTTCGGTGCCTGAGGCGAACTTTCCTGATGGCGTAACGAATATCAGCGTTTCCTACGTTGGTGACAGAAAAGGCCCCGGCACGATTAATTTCAGTTTAGAGTTTACGCTTGACGGTAATTACAAATCTTCCACCGGCGGAACAACGGTGCCGTATTCAATGAATATAACGGGCAAAAAAGTTTCGGTCGGTTGGACTTTGACCGAGCTTAAAGACGAAAACGGCAACGAAGTTAAGGACGAAAACGGCGTAACCTATCAGGTTTACGTTCTTGACCTCGACAAGAGCGATCCGGTTTATAAGTATATCAATTA
>JAIDFD010000169.1 GCA_029054485.1 Clostridia bacterium
GGGCTGTTGCGACAAAAACGGCAATCTGTTTTTTAACTGGGCGCTTTTTATGCTTTCGCCCGAAATTCAAAGATATGTTATTGTCCACGAGCTTTCGCATTTGGTTTACTTTAACCATTCCGAAAAATTCTGGCAGGTTGTAGCAATGTACGAACCAAATTATAAAGCGATAAGAAAGCAACTGAAAGTTTTTGATTTTCTTACTAGATTGTATTAATACAAATTAAAATAAAATTTTTGCTCTTTTGCTTGACTTAAAAAACAGGTTGTTATATAATTTTTAAGGTTGATTTATGAAAGGCATTTTAAAGACATACGCATTTGTACATAATTTGTTTGCTTTCAACGGCGGTCGTTGCACCGACGAAAAATTCCGTTTTAATAATTTTGTTTTATCTGACTGATTTATTTTTAAATCAGTCTTTCTTTTAATTTCAGAAAAAATTTAAGGATAAGGTTAATGAAAAAAGTTTATTTGACGCTTCAGAACGGTAAACAGTTTCAAGGTTACAGCTTCGGCGCAGAAGGCGAAGTTGTCGGCGAGCTGGTGTTTACTACGGGTATGACGGGTTATATCGAAACCCTGACCGACCCCAGTTACTACGGGCAAATCGTGGTGCAGACTTTTCCGCTTATTGGAAACTACGGTATGATTTCTTCCGACTGTGAGAGTAAAAAACCGTGGGTTTCAGCCTATATCGTAAGAGAGAAGTGCGACAGCCCTTCAAATTTCAGGTGCGAGCAGACGCTTGAAAAATATCTTGCGGATAACGGAATAATCGGTCTGTACGGCGTTGATACCCGCGAATTGACAAAAATTGTAAGAGAAGCGGGCGTAATGAATGCGGCAATTACTTCTAAGCCTTTAAAGAGCTTGGACGAAATAAAAAAATACCGTGTAAAGCAAGCGGTAGAAAGTGTTACTGCGCAAGACGTTGAGTGCTTCGGAAATCCCGATGACTTAAAAATCGCGGTGTGGGATTTCGGCGCGAAAGAAAATATAGTGCGTGAGCTGGTAAAGCGCGGTTGTTACTGTGTGAAAGTGCCGTCTTATTATACTGCCGAGCAAATTCTCGCGCTCAAAGCCAACGGTATTATGTTGACGAACGGTCCGGGTGACCCTGCGGAAAACGTGAGCATAATAGAAAATCTTAAAAAACTTGCCGGTAAACTTCCTATTTTCGGAATTTGTCTGGGACACCAGCTTTTCGCGCTCGCCATGGGCGGAAAGACCAAGAAAATGAAATACGGTCACCGCGGCGCAAACCAACCCGTTAAAAATCTGGACAGCGGCAGGGTTTACATATCCAGCCAAAACCACGGTTACGAGGTGGTGTCGTCAAGCTTAAAGTGCGGCAAACTTTCTTATATAAACGCGAACGATGGCACTTGCGAGGGAGTCGATTATCCTGAATTTAACGCTTTTACTGTTCAGTTTCACCCCGAAGCTTGCGGCGGACCGCACGATGCTTCGTTCTTGTTTGATAAATTTATAACAAACGTTAAGGAAGGTAAGTACAATGCCTAAGAGAGAAGATATAAAAAAGGTACTCGTAATAGGTTCCGGACCTATCGTTATAGGACAGGCGGCTGAATTCGACTACGCGGGCGCGCAGGCTTGCAGAGTGCTTAAAGACGCAGGGATAAACGTTGTTCTCTGTAATTCTAACCCCGCTACGATAATGACCGACCGCGCGCTCGCGGACGAAATTTACCTTGAACCGCTGACGGTTGATACATTAAAGCGTATTATTA
>JAIDFD010000017.1 GCA_029054485.1 Clostridia bacterium
AACTACCTCAACCTTGTCGTAGTAGCCGCAATTAGCGCAAACGCGGTGAGCCTGCTTCTGTGAATGACAATGAGGGCACTCCACAAGTGTGGGAGCGGTTGCCTTGTAGTTAGCAAATCTGCTGTTAGTTCTTGCTTTGGACTGTTTTCCCTTGGGTACTGCCATATTTATACACCTCTTCTCTTTTTACTTATTGTTTACGTCAATACCGCCACAGTCCTCTTTGCACAAAATCAAATTAGGTTGACTGAAAAGTATTGCATCTGTTACGGCTGTCGTCAAATCGATAACTCTTCCGTCATAGGTATAGTTATCGGGGTCGTCTTCGGTTACAAAAAGCACGTCAAAATCCTGCTTTACGGTTTGTTTCGCATCGTTTAAACAATACGAGCACTGACCGATTAAAAGGTATTCAACGGTGAAATTTACTCCTACGCTGTCGTCATCGTAAATTTCGAAGCTTCCGTTCACCTTTACCGCGCCGTTGATTTTGCAAAGCGGAACAAGACACGTTCCTTCAGGTGGCTCGAATAAAAATTCAAAATTGCCGCTGAACTGTTTAAGCGCGATTTGCTTCTGAACCTGAATTTTCATACCGAAATTTAACTGCCGTATATTTCGCCACTGCGCTTAAATTAACGCAAAAGGCAAAATTACTTTGAAATTATATTATATAGTCAATTCTTTGTCAACTTATTTTAAAGGTCGCACAAAGAAATTTTTTTATAAAAGCGCAGCGGTTTCTCTTGCGATTACCAGCTCTTCGTTGGTTGGAATAACGAGAATCTTGACTTTGGAATCCTTTGTCGAAACCTCGTGTATGCCGTCCACCCTCTTCGCATTTTCTTTTTTGTCGAGTTTTACGCCGAGGAATTCAAGTCCTTCGCAAACGCCCTCGCGCACGTTGGGTGAGTTTTCACCTATGCCTGCGGTGAACACTATGCAATCAAGACCGCCCATTGCAGCCGCATACGCACCGACAAATTTTTTGGTTTGGTAATTGAACATATCCAGCGCAAGCGCACAGCGTGCGTTACCCTGTTTTGCGCCGTCGTCCAAATCTCTGAAATCGCTTGAAACACCCGAGATTCCCGCAACGCCGCATTTTTTATTGAGGTAAGTAACCGCTTCCGAGTGGCTAAGTCCCTTTTTGCGGGCAAGGAATTCGACTGCGGACGCGTCTATATCGCCCGAGCGCGTTCCCATCATAACGCCTGCAAGTGGCGTAAAGCCCATTGAAGTATCTACGCACTTTCCGCCGTCAACCGCGGAAATCGAAGAACCGTTGCCGAGGTGACATGTAACTATTTTAAGCTGTTCGGGCTTTTTGCCAAGGTATTTAGCGGCTTCCGCAGAAACAAACTTGTGGCTTGTGCCGTGCGCGCCGTATCTTCTTACGCCGTAGTCTTTATAATCCTCGTAAGCTATGCCGTAGAGGTAAGCCTTTTCAGGCATAGTCGCGTGGAAAGAGGTATCGAAAACGAGCGCCATAGGCGTTTTGGGCATAACCTCTATGCAAGCCCTTAAACCGGTTGCCGCCGCAGGATTGTGCAGGGGCGCAAGCTCGAATGTCTTTTCTTCAAGAGTCTTTAAAACTTCGGGAGTTACGAGCGTAGTCTTTTTGAAGTACTCGCCGCTGGCGACTATTCTGTGACCTACCGCGCCGATTTCGTCCATCGATTTGATTACGCCTATTCCCTCGTCTTTCAGAGCGTGCAAAACAAGTTCGATTGCGACTTTGTGGTTGGGCATATCCTTTTCGTAGGTCTTTTCGTTGCCGTTGCCCTTAGCCTTCAAAACCGAGCCGTTAATTCCTATTCTTTCACAGCCGCCCTTGGCAACGACCTTTTCGGTCTGCATATCGATAAGCTGATATTTAAGCGAAGAACTGCCTGCGTTTATAACTAAAATTTTCATAATTTCCCCCTTTAATTACTCTGCCTGTAAAACGGTAACCGCTACCGTTGCAACGATGTCGTCAACGCTGCAACCGCGCGAAAGGTCGTTCAAAGGTTTTGCAAAACCCTGACAAACGGGACCTATCGCCATATAGCCGCCGTAACGCTGTGCGATTTTGTAACCGATATTTCCCGCATTGATATTGGGGAATACGAAAACGTTTGCGTTGCCCGCAACATTGGAATCGGGAGCTTTGAGCTTGCCTACTTCGGGCGCAACAGCCGCGTCGAACTGGAATTCGCCGTCCAGCGCGAGGTCGGGAGCAGCCTCTTTAGCAAGGCGGGTTGCTTCCTGTACTTTGGGTACCGAGCATGTATACTTATCATCGTTGCCGCTACCTTTAGTTGAGAATGAAAGCATTGCAACTCTGGGTTCTATTCCCGCGATAGTCCTTGCAGTCTTTGCGGAAGAAATCGCGATATCCGCAAGCTGCTGTGCATCGGGTTCGATATTAATTGCGCAATCCGCAAATACGGCAACGCCGTCCGGATTGTATTCGTGCTTGTCGGGAGCAATCATTATAAAACAGCTTGAAACCGTCTTTATGCCGGGAGCGGTTTTAACAACCTGCAAACCGGGACGGAGAGTGTTAGCCGTAGAATGGCACGCGCCTGAAACATAGCCGTCGACGTCTCCCGCTTTAAGCATGAGCGCGCCGAACATAGTTCTGTCTTTCGCCTGTTCGTTAGCCTGCTCTTCGGTCATACCCTTGGCTTTTCTTGCTTCGTACAGAATTTTCGCGTACTTTTCGGTTTTGTCGGAAGTTAAAGGGTCAATAAGTATAATACCGTCGAGATTCACATCGGGTGCAACTTTTTTGCACTCCTTTTCGTTTCCTATGAGGACGATTTTAGCTATTCCCTCTTCGGTAATTTTTGCCGCGGCTTCGATTACGCGTTTATCTTCGCCTTCGCAAAGCACGATTGTCTTATTACGCTTAGCCGCTTTTTCTTTGATTTCCCTTAAAAGCGAGGGCGTTCCGTTCAGTGCGTCAGCCAATTCTTCTCCGGCTTTCTTGATTTTATCAAGCAATGACATTTCAATTCTCCTTAAAACACTTTATTTATCCGAAGTTTTGGTTTATAATAAATACGTTCGGACAACCTTATCCCGTTCATTATATAATAATATTTTAAGATTGTAAAGTTATAAAATGAAAATTTGCGCAATAATTTGTGAATTTAATCCATTCCACAACGGACATAAATATTTAGTTGAAAGGGCTCGCAAAGCAAGCGGTTGCGACTCGGTAATCTGCATAATGAGCGGCTCGTTTACCCAGCGCGGCGAAATGTGTGTTTTAGATAAATTCACGCGCGCGAAACACGCCGTTTTGGGCGGAGCGGACTGCGTAATTCAGCTTCCCGCCGCCTTTGCGGTTGCGCGCCGAAATATTTGCAAAGGGCGCTATAAAAATACTTTCGTCCGTGCCCGAAATTTCCACTCTTGCGTTCGGGTGCGAAAGCGGAAAAGAAACCGACTTTTTAAACGCGGCGAAACCGCTTATTAACGAGAGCGATAAATTTAAACAGGTCTTAGCGGACGGACTGGACAGCGGCGATAGCTATATTAAAAGTTACGCCGCGGCGTTCAAAGCCTGCGGCGGAGATAGCGGGCTTTTGGAAAAGCCCAACAACGTATTGGGGCTGGAATACACCAAAGCTATTATGCGCTTAAATTCGGCAATAAGGATTTTGCCCATAAAGCGCGTGGGCGGCGGATATAAGGACGGCGAACTTAAAGAAGATTTTTCTTCAGCCGCCGCTATCCGAAAAAATATTGATAATCCCGTAATCGCGGAAAACGTTCCCGACTTCGTTTACGCCGATCTTAAAAACGCCGCCGCGGGAAATCAGGACAGTATGCTGAGGCACTGTCTGTTTAAAAGCAGTACAGAAAAATTAAAGAGAATTTATGGTTGCGGTGAGGGACTTGAAAACAGACTTAAAAGCCTTGCCGAAAAGCCCGTTAAAGAGATTATAGAATGCGCGACTTCAAAAAGATACTCCTCCTCTCGGATACGGCGCATACTCTGCGCAAACTCGCTTGAACTTTTCAAAGACGAGTGCGAAAAATTTTTGAGCGGCGAGCTGTATATAAAGGTGCTTGCGCTGAAAAAGGAACGCGCGGACATAATTTTGCCCGCGCTCGCAAAATCGGATTATCCGCTTATTACAGACGGAAGCTCCGCTCTTTCAAAACTTTCCGAAATTGCAAAAGCCTGTCTTGAAAAGGATAAAAACGAATTGAACGTCTGGAATTTTATTAATATGACAAAAGTTGCAGACCGACTGACGATAATTTAAAAAACCCGCCGAACGGCGGGTTTTTGTTTATGTTTTATTGAAGTAAGTTTTTGATTTTTTTGTCGTTATCCCTGAGGCACTTGGCGCGGTCCTTGAACACCTCTCCTATCCAGTAAGCAACGATTATCGCTCCATCGATTGCAAGCACTATTGTAAAAAGCATAGTCAATATTCTGCAATCGGAATCCCACTCACTTGAAAGGTTTGACGCGTTAGCGGCGTAACTTTCGGCAATAGCGTTAGGGGCTTTCAGACTTTCCATTAATTCGTCAACATTGGAAACGTTAGCGTTGAAGATTATTGTTTCGCCGTTGGAATAGTCGTAAAGTTTTTCGTTCACTTCAATCAGACTGCAAGCCTCGCGTAAGCTCGCTATATAGTCCTCGGAAACGTTTGCAAAATTGAGTTTTGCATCCAATTCTTTCAAGCCGCCGAATAAATCGTAATCAGCCGCAAGGGTTTGATACTCCGCCGCAAGCTCGCATATAAGCGATGCCTGATGAGTCATTTTATAAATCGATTCTGTGTTTGCAAATTCACTGTATAAGTTTACCTTTTCGCCGTTTTCGTCAACCGTTCCCACCGCGAGCGCGTTCAGGCTGGTAAGCGCGCTATTCAACTCGCCGCCGAATTTGGAAGTAAACTCGTAAGCCGTTTCGCATTCGTCGGATTTCAAAAACTCAGTCAAAGGCTTTTCAACGACTTCTATATCCGAAACCGACAAACCATCGAGTTTATTTTTTAACGCAGTCAGTTTTGCGATAAGCTCTTTATCTTTATCGTTTTTGCTGTCAAGGCTTGCGATAAGTTCGGCTACCGTTTGGGACAGTGATTTATCTCCCTCCCCCGCCGGCTGACCGTAAACCTGTCCTGTCAAAGTC
>JAIDFD010000170.1 GCA_029054485.1 Clostridia bacterium
GCGTAAGAGATTGCAACCTCTATCATATCGTGGTCAAAGCCCTCTTCGCGCATACGCTTGTTGGCGAGATACTCGGGGTTGCCGCCCAAAAGAATATCCGTTCCGCGGCCCGCCATGTTGGTTGCGATAGTAACCGCGCCGTATCTGCCCGCCTGCGCAACGATTTCAGCCTCGCGCTCGTGGTTCTTTGCGTTTAAGATATTGTGCTTTATACCGTTGCGGCGCAGAAGTCTTGAAATCTCTTCAGACTTATCGACCGTCACCGTACCGATAAGCACGGGCTGACCTTTTTCGTGCCTTTCAACGACTTCCTTTACGATAGCGGCCTTTTTGCCGTTGACCGTGGAGTAAATCATATCGGCGTAATCCACCCTCTGTACGGGGCGGTTTGTGGGAATTTCGACTACGTCCAAAGAGTAAATCGTTCTGAATTCGTCCTCTTCGGTCTTTGCAGTACCGGTCATTCCCGAAAGCTTTGAGTAAAGTCTGAAATAGTTTTGGAATGTTACGGTCGCATGGGTCTTGTTCTCGTCCTTGACCTTAACTTTTTCCTTGGCTTCGATTGCCTGATGCAGTCCGTCCGAGTACCTTCTGCCGTTCAGTACACGGCCCGTGAACTCGTCTACGATAAGAATTTCGCCGTCTGCCGAAACGATATAGTCCTCATCGCGCTTGAAAAGCTCGTGCGCTTTCAACGCCTGCTGTATGTGGTGGTTCAAGTCCGCGTTTTCAATATCGCCGAGATTGGCTATGTTGAAGAAGCGTTCCGCTTTTTCCGCGCCCTTTTCGGTTATGGTTACGGACTTGTCCTTTCTGTCTATTATATAGTCCCAGTTTTCCATTTCCTGCAAAATCTTTGCAAGTTTATCGTTGGCTTCCTGTTCCTCTTCGCTCAAATCCTTTTTCTTCTTAGAAGGGGTCTTTTTCTCGGCGTCCTTTTTGTCATCGTCGAAGCCGCCGGAAAGGGTCCTTACGAATTTGTCCACGTCCTCGTAGAGCTTGGAGCTTTCGCCGCCCTTGCCCGAAATAATGAGGGGTGTACGCGCTTCGTCTATAAGAATAGAGTCAACCTCGTCTATAATGCAGAAGTTAAGCTCTCTTTGTACCATTGCGGGTATAGAGGTCTTTAAATTGTCTCTCAGATAGTCAAAGCCGAGTTCGTTGTTGGTGGCGTAAATAATGTCGCACTTGTAAGCCTTTTGCTTTTCACTATCGTCCATTCCGGGAACTACTACGCCCACGGTCAAGCCCATAAACTTGTGGACTTTTCCCATCCACTCGGCGTCGCGCTTTGCAAGATAGTCGTTGACGGTGACGATATGCACGCCCTTGCCCGTCAGCGCGTTGAGGTATGCGGGCAGGGTTGAAACCAGAGTTTTACCTTCGCCCGTTTTCATTTCGGCGATACGTCCCTGATGCAAACAGATGCCGCCTATAATCTGAACGTGGAAGTGCTTCATTTTAAGAACGCGCCAGCTCGCTTCCCTGAGTGCCGCAAACGCGTCGAAAAGAATATCGTCCAGCGTTTCGCCCGCGGCAAGCCTGTCCTTTAAAATTTTGGTCTGTCCCTTTAATTCCTCATCGGACATAGCCGCGTATTTAGGTTCAAGTTCCTCAACCTTTAAAGCAAGCTTG
Source organism: Clostridia bacterium (assembly GCA_029054485.1). Lineage (GTDB taxonomy): Bacteria > Bacillota > Clostridia > Christensenellales > Borkfalkiaceae > Coproplasma. Next base: position 1,636 of record JAIDFD010000170.1, read on the forward strand.
TTAAGTTTTTTAACCGACCTGCGGCTGTCCGAACCCAGTATAAATTTGATTAAGCCCATAATTTTCTCCGTTTAAAAGCAGGGTAGACTGCCCTACACTATTTTTCATAGTAATTGTACTACATTCGGGGTAATAAGTAAAATTGTTTTTAAAAGGAAATTGTATTTTTTTGGAAAAACTTGATTTTACTCTCGTTTTATTGCCGATTATCCGCAATTTTAAATGCCGCCGCGGAAATCCGCGGCGGCAAAATGCGATATTTGATTTTATTCGGCTTCCAAAGGCGTGAACGAAAACTTTTCCACGTCGAAAAGCCCCGTATCCAAAATTTTGAGTTTGGGAATTACCGCAAGGGACAAAAAGGCGAGTGACATAAAAGCTTCGTATTCGCGTTTTACGCCCATTCCGTGCGCCTCTTCGATAATGGCGCGGCTGTAGCTTTGAAGATGCTCGGCGTCGAACGAGGACATAAGCCCCGCAATATCCAAAGTAAGGTAATGGGTTTCGCCCTCCCTTTCAACCAGCACCATACCGCCGCCGATTTCCTTGAGTTTGTTCGCGGCTTTAGCCATAGATTCGTTGTCATCGCCGAGAAGGATAATATTGTGCGAGTCGTGCGCGATAGTGATACCCATTGCGCCGCCCTTTAAACCGTAGCCCTTGAAAATCGCCTTGCCGATATTGCCGGTCATCTTGTGACGCTCTACAACGGCGAGCTTTAAAAGGTCGGTACCAGTTACGTCTATGTCGCCGTTTTCGTTTTTAACTTCCACGATTTCACAACCCGTAACAACACCGCCCGGCTCTATCGTCATAGCCTTGACTTTGTTGCCCTTTACGCTGATTTTAAAATCGTCCGCCTTCATTTCTTTTAAATTGACGGTGTTCAGAACGGTTTTCGGCAGATACCGTTTAGAGGTATCGAAGAGCGCCTCTCCGTCCTTTGCAACGAGCTTTCCGCTCTTAATAACGTACTGCGCGTTGAAGTTTTTGAGGTTGTCTACAACGACAAGGTCGGCAAGCCAGAAGGGCGCTATACCGCCCCGCCATTTCAAGCCGTAGCACTCCGCGCAGTTTAATGTGGCGCAGGTTACAGCCGTCACGGGATCGAGTCCGTCCTTGACAAGCCGTCTTAAAGCGTCGTCTATATGACCCTTTTCCTTTAAATCCGCGGCATGTCTGTCATCGGTGCAGAGTATAAATCTGCGCGAATTTTTGTCGTTGATGTACTTTGCGTTGCCAAGGTTCTGCGTGGACGAGCCGTGGCGGATATGAACGTACATTCCCTTTGAAATCTTCTCTTCGATTTCCTCTTTTGTAACGCACTCGTGGTCCGTTCTTATTCCGCCGCAGAGGTACGCGTTAAGCTCTTTCCCGTATACGGCAGGCGCGTGTCCGTCGATATTTTTGCCCTCGGCGTGCGCGGATTCCAGTTTTTTGATTACGTCCTTGTCGCAATTCAAAACTCCGGGGTAATTCATAAATTCGCCCAAGCCGAACATATAGTCTTTTTTAATCTGCTTTGCGGTTTCGTTGCCGTCTATGTGCGCGCCGCTCGTTTCAAACGGAGTCGCGGGAACGCAGGACGGAAGATTTAGCATAACATCGAGCGGAACGTTTTTCGATGCCTTTAAAATATAGTCGCAACCCGCCATTCCGCAGACGTTTGTAATCTCATGCGGGTCGGCGATTATCGCCGTGGTGCCGCGCGGAACGATTAACGAAGCAAATCCCTCGGGCGAAAGCTGAGAGCTTTCGATATGGACGTGTCCGTCTATGTAGCCGGGTAGAACGGTCAAACCTTTGCAGTCGATTTCTTCAAGTCCCTCGTACTCGCCCACTCCCACTATTTTTTCACCGCAGATTGCAATATCGCCCTTGGCGGTCTTACCGCTGAAAACGTCGACGTAGGTTGCGCTTTTTAAAACCAAATCGGCTTTGACTTCGCCCTTGGCGGTTTTTATAAGTTTTTCCAGCATATGTTTTTC
>JAIDFD010000171.1 GCA_029054485.1 Clostridia bacterium
TAACCACCACGACCACGGTCGATACGACCAACGGCAAGGAAGGTAAGACTAAGCGCAAGGGCGAAAAAATACAGCGTTCCGAGCGCGACGGTTTCAGCGACTTAGACGGATTTTACGAGAGCTATGAAGAATAATTAAAGCCCGCGCGGCGTACGCCGCGCGGGCTTTTTAACGCGCAAGACAAATAACATGCGGCGATTAAGCTTTAGGCTTATGACAGACAGGTGTAAATTTCGGTTAAGTTTGGTGATTATAACTCAATCGACAAAAAAACACTTTGCTTTTCTTTAATTTTATGCTATGATTTACACGGAGTAAATTAGTAAAATATGGAAGAAAGCAAAAAAACGCTGTACTCGGCAGTTCAGCCGACAAACAGCTTAACTATCGGCAACTATATAGGCGCCATAAAAAACTGGGTTAACCTGCAAAACGATTACGACTGCTTTTACGCGATAGCGAATATGCACGCGATTACAGTCAGGCAAAACCCCGCCGAGCTGAGACGCAACACGCTTGCTCTTCTCGCGCTGTATATCGCCTGCGGGGTAGACCCCGAAAAATGCACGCTCTATCTGCAATCCCACGTTCCCGCGCACGCGGAGCTGTGCTGGGTACTCAATTCCTATACCTATGTAGGCGAAATGGAAAGAATGACCCAATTCAAGGATAAGAGCTTAAAACACGCCGATAATATAAATATGGGTCTTATGGACTATCCCGTGCTTATGGCGGCGGATATTCTTTTGTATCAGGCGGACGTTGTGCCCGTGGGACTTGACCAAAGACAGCACCTTGAAATCGCCCGCGATATAGCGCAGAGGTTCAACAACGCTTACACGCCTACTTTCACCGTGCCCGAGGGCATATATATGAAGGTCGGCGCGAAGATTAACGACCTTTTGGACCCTGCAAAAAAAATGTCCAAATCCTCGGAAAATATCAACGGCTCGATTTTTCTGTCCGATGACAGGGACACCGTTATGCGCAAATTCAAGCGCGCGGTAACCGACAGCGATACCCGCGTTAAGTACGACCCCGAAAACAAAGCGGGGGTAAGCAACCTCTTGACGATTTATTCCGTATTCACGGGCAAAAGTTTTGAGCAAGCCGAAAAGGATTTTGAAAATTCGGGCTACGGCGAGTTTAAGACGGCGGTCGGAGAAGCGGTTGCGGATAAGCTTGCACCTATCCAGAGCGAACAGGCAAAACTGCTGGCTGACAAGGCGTACCTCGACGGGGTGTTGAAATCGGGAGCGGAACGCGCGGCGTACACCGCAAACAAGACTCTTGCAAAAGTCTACAAAAAAATAGGATTTTATCAGATATAATGTTTGGGTATGTAACCCCCGACAGACCTTATCTTTTTATCAAGGACGAAACTTTATACAAAGCGCTGTACTGCGGACTGTGCAAAAGCATAGGCGCGGGTTGCGGACAGCGTGCGCGTTCGGCTTTGACTTACGATATGGCATTTATGTCGGCGCTTATTCATAATATTAAACACGAGGACGTAACCGTGAAAAAATCGCGGTGCGTACTGCATATTTTCAAACGCAGACCTATCGCCGCGGTCGATGATACAACGGTTATGCTGGGCTGTATAAACACCGCGCTCGCGTACTACAAGCTGTGCGATGATAAAGCGGACGGCGATAAAAAGGGTATTTTCAGACACTACTTCAAAAAGGGCTTCAAGCGCGCGAAAAAGCGTCACCCCGAAGCTGTTGAAATCATAAGGAGCCAACTTGAAAAGCAAGCCGCATTGGAGCGGGCGGGCTGTTCGATAATAGACGAGGCGTGCGAACCTACCGCGCAGATGATGAAAAAGCTTTCCTCTTACGCGCTTGGCGGCTACTCCACCGAGGACACCGAATGGCTTTTTTACGATTTGGGCAAGTGGGTGTACCTCGCGGACGCTTTGGACGACTACGACAAGGACGTTAAAAAAGGCAGGTACAACGTACTGCACAACGCCTTTAAAAAGGACTGCAAGGCAGACGCATTAAAGGAAAACGCGGAAGAAATTACCTATATTTTCGACTCGCTTTTTGCGGATATGCGCATACGTCTTGCAAATATTAAATTCAGATACAATCACGATTTAACCGACAATATAATTCTTCGCGGCATACCGTTAAAGACGAGAGAACTGCTTAGCGGCGGCTGCGGCAAAAAAAGGTGTAAAAATGAACAGACAAAATCTTGAAATTTTGGGGCTTTCGGAAAGCGCGACGAAGGAAGAGATTACCGCCTCGTACGAAACGTTGAGGGCGAAATATCTCGAAGAGCGTTTTATGGACGGCGAAATCGGCAACAACGCCGCAAAAATGCTGACCAAAATCGACGTTGCTTATAACGAGCTTATAAACGAACTGAGCGAAACCGCCTCGGAATTCGACGCGGACAGCGCATATACGAAAGTCGAAGAGACAATAAAGAGCGGCGATTTAGACCAAGCCCAGCGCGATCTGGACTCGTTCAACGAGCGCGGCGCGCAGTGGCACTATTTGCAGAGCGTAATTTTTTACCGCAAAAACTGGATGAACGAGAGCAAGAAACAGCTCGAAATCGCCCTGCAACTCGAACCCGACAACGAGAAATATAAGGACTCGTATAAAAAACTCAACGAAAAATTGAGCTACGATGCAAACCGCTCCAATGCGGGCAATCAGACCGTTTATCAGGGGCAGAACGTCGAAGGTAGTCCGGACGACCAGATGGGCGGAAATTTCTGCGCATCGTGTATTCAGTGCTGTTATCTGAATATGTGCTTAAACTGCCTCTGCAACGGCTGTTGCCGTTAAAAAAATGGGCAAGCGCAACTATTCCCGCACATTCGAAATCGCGCTGTCCGCTATATCCTGCGCGGTTGCGGCGGGCGCGCTGGCAATGGGGCTTATTTCAGGCTGGCTTGTCGGCACGGGCTACGTTGTAGCGGTTATCGCTTTAATGGTGCCCCTTTCAAAACAGTTTTTTTGGGGCGACTTCATTGCCTATCTGGGCACGGTGATTTTAGCAGTTGTTTTGGGCGGCGTAGTAAAGTTTTGGGATTTGGTTCCCTTTGCTATGTTTTTCGGTTTGCACCCGCTTGTAAACTGTCTGCAAATCCGCTTTAAAATAAACAGGTGGATTGCGTTTGCGGTAAAGGCGGTCTGGTTTGACTGCACTCTGATTGCCGCGTATTTTTTAATTTACGTTTTAGGCGGAATAACCCTGCCCGAACAGTTGCAGGCGCTTATAGACGGTTGGCGGCTGTACGTCATAATTTTCACCGTCGGCACGGCGCTGTTTTTGCTTTATGACTACCTGATTTTCAAGCTTCAGATCGGTGTAAACAGACTGGTATACAGAATAAAAAAATGATGCAGGATAAAAAAGATGACTGACGAAGAAAATCTTGACCGCGCGGAAAAAGAACTTGCCGAAGGGTATCACGATTATGCGCAAGCGATTATAAACCTTGTTTCCGCAAAGAGCGCGAGGAAGTGTTATATCCAAAGCGAAATATATGCACGCAAACAATGGTACAACGAACAGCGCAAGCAGCTTAAAGCGGCGGTAAAGTTAGAGCCTGAAAATGAAACATATAAAACAAAATTAGCCGAATTGAACGGACTTAAAACGCAAGGTAAATCCAAAAAGCAAAAAACGAAAAAGCAAATGGGTAACGGACTTAACGAAGAAGACAAAGCTTTTTTGGAAGTTTGCTGTTTCATGTGTACATTGTGTCATTGAAGCTGTAAATAAAATTATGATACGGAAAAACGAAGAATACATAGGAACCGTCGAAGGGCTCGGCTCGGACGGCGAGGGAATAATAAAAATCGAAGGTGCGGCGGTGTTCGTGCCTTTTTGTCTTACGGGCGAAGAGGTAAAATTCAAAATCCTCAAAGCCAAGGGCAATATCGCCTACGGTAAGCTGATTGAGGTTTTAAAACCTTCGCCCGAAAGGGTAAAGCCGCGCTGTCCGGTTTTCGGCAAGTGCGGCGGGTGCGATTTACAGCACGCAAGCTACTCGGCGCAGCTTGAATTTAAGCGCGGAATCGTTAAGAACTGTCTTTTGAAAATCGGCGGGATCTCTGCCGAAGTTAATCCCGTAGAGCCTTGCGAAAAACAGTACGGCTACAGGAACAAAATTTCACTTCCAATAGGCGAAGAGGGCGCGGGACTGTACGCGCGCCACAGCCACAGGATTGTGCCAGCCGAAAGCTGTGCTATCCAAAAGGATTGGGCAACGGAAGTTATTTCGGCTGTGAACGGTTTTGTAAAAGAGAGCAAGGACAAAAAGCATTTGCGGCATCTGGTCGTGCGCGAGGTGCAGGGCAAGTTCATTTTTGCGCTGGTTGCGGCAAAGGAAGTCGATGCAAAACCGCTTATAAAACGGCTGGATAAATGCTTTGAAGAGTTTACTTTTCTTATTAATATAAACGATGGCGAAACCAACGTAATTTTCGGTAAAAGCTGGCGCGTTCTGCGCGGAAGCGGGTTTTTCAAGGCGGAAGAGTTTGGTATAACCTACACCGCGGGCGCGAACACATTTTTGCAGGTGAACGATGGCGTGCGCACAAAACTTTACGCAAAAGTTTTGGAAGAGGCGGGCGGCGATGTTGCAATCGATTTGTACAGCGGCGGCGGGCTGCTGACGGCTATGCTTGCTAAAAAGTGCAAAAAGGCATACGGTATTGAGATTGTCGAAGAAGCTTCGCACTGCGCGGACGAGCTGAAAAAAGAAAACGGCTTGGACGGCAAAATGATTAATATCTGCGGCAAGGTTGAAGACGAAATCGAAAAAGTTATTGCCGCTACACGCGGTGAAAATCGTGTTATCGTCTGCGACCCGCCGAGAAAGGGAATGGAGCGGAGCGCGGTCCGCGCGATAATAAACTCGGGCGCGGAAAAGGTGATACTAATTTCCTGCAACCCCGCGACTCTTGCCCGCGATTTGGGACTTTTGACTGGTACGCTGACCGAAACGGGCGGCGAGCTTGTAAAGAGCGGTACAAACGGCGTTTACGAAATTGTAAGCATAACGCCCTACGATATGTTCCCCCAGACAAAGCACGTTGAGACATTGGTTGTTCTTTCCCAAAAACCGTCCTCGTACTCACCCGACCCCAAAAATGGTCGGGGCGATTAAAGAAACATTAAAGCATTTTAAATAGTATAGGTTAGATTTTGAAAAGATATTTTTAAACAAGTAGCAACAAGATTATAAGAGAGTACATCAACAATTTGAAATGTTTGGAAAGTTGCAAAAATGTTGCATTACGGATTTCCCTAAAAACCTAAGCTACATTAATCTTCAAAATTTTTCCGCTTTAAATGATTATTTTGAAAATAAAATATTAATAATTTATATTACTCTATAAATCTGATTAAACTGTTCATTGATATATAAATTTGTTCTTAGCGTAAAAGCATATCTAAATAGAAACAAGAGAAAATCGAAATATTAGTTCCAAATTCATATAAACATTACTTCAACGATATAGATATTAATATAAATAAAGCCTTGATAGAATTTGCTATCAAGGCTATTTAAGTATTAAAAAAATCAGGTAAGGTTTTTAGAAAGCAATTATTAATTAATCTGATATTATTGTCGCTTCGGGTTCTTGCAATAATGTAATCTTTGTACTTTTGTTTATGTTCTTGCGTAAACGATAGAAATAGGTTTCTAATTTCAGTTAATGTATAGCTAATAAAATTTGTATTTCTTTTTTTAAAAGTAAAAGAAACGGCCTTATCTATTTTATCTTAATTAATATTTTTGATGTTACAATGTTTGCAACCTAACAGTTCCGGATCTTCAATAATTGTAGTATTAATTTTATCAATAAAATCTTTGTCAAGTACCAATAAATTAATTCCCTTTTTGGTCTTAGAAGGGTTATCGGCTACCATTCGGAGTACAATTTTATTCAATTTTTCATTCTTTTTTAAATTGACCGCAGAATCATCACATTTAAAAACCGACCATTCGTTATCTTTGCAATTCCAGTCTATGGTTATAGCTTCTCCGTTCAGCTCGGTTTTTTTCTTTCCTTGCATCCAGTTGTCTTTATTAATCAAGCGTACATATAGGCTCATAATTTATCAAAAACCTCTTTGTACATTGCGTAAATGTCTTCTGCATAAGTTCGCAAATGTGGAATATTTTTACATTCCAGCAGAAGAGATTTAAACCAACTTGCCAAGTAATTTATATCCGAAAACATTACCGACCCAAGTACTTTTTCGGCATAATCATAATTATTAAATCTAAAAGCAGCTGTTATTACGGCAATGCATTCAGATTCATTCTTCAAACTCTCTTTGTTAATATATTCAATGGACGGGAAATAATTTTCTTCGTCATTATCTACTTTAAGCAAATTTATTAATTGTAATTCAGGATTAGTTGAAAACATAGCAATTCTTTTTGTTATATTATTATATGTAGAATCGCAGTCCAACATTATTTCTGAATCAAGATAATCAGTTGAAGGAGTAGTATCGCTTAAATATCTGTGGTATTTGTATTGTTCATTGCTTGCTGAAGATGAATGATCTTCTTGTAAAATCACGTTTGCAGAAAGACTGACACCTGAAACACCGGCAAGCAATGTTATTAATGTTTTAGCAGGTTTTGCTAAATATGAATTATCCATTTATAAGATCCTTGCAAAAAGAAATTCTTTGATTTAATGTATTCAACATTTCTTTGAAGTAGCTGTCTATCTCAGATGAGTCTATTAATTCTACTGGTACATTGTTTATGTCTAAATGAAATTGAAGGCTTTTTCTGTTTTCAAATGTTAGTTGATTTTGGACTGTACCGCTTTTGATCGTTGTTATAACATTAAAAGTAAGAGCTTTTATTTGTTGTCTGTTATTTGTTCTTAGCAATAATTCTTCTGTATCGCCCAAGTCAAAATTTATATGGTCATAAACCTTTTTTAAAAGTTCTGCGTTTTCATCAAATTCAAACCAAATATAATTAATAGCTAATCGAGTTAGCTTTAAAGGGGCTATTGAATTAATTTTATTAATATGGTTCAAAA
>JAIDFD010000172.1 GCA_029054485.1 Clostridia bacterium
TTATATGCCTTAGCTGAGTTGTTCATAAATGATTCTAATAAATCATCATAATAATTAGAAGCCATTTTCATACCTCCATAAAATATTTAGAATATAATAAACAAAACTTTAAAAAAAAAAATTTGTAAATTTTTAAAATTTTTAAAAAAAAACGAAAGTCGGCTCCCCCTATTGGGCGCGCCGCAGAAATTAAACCTTATAAGCCGTTAAAAGTCGGCGTTGTCGTAAAATCCGTCCACGTCTGCAAAATCGCTGCGTTCGGTCTGTGCGCGCTTGTCGCGTTTACTTCCGTGCAACGGCTTTGTGGTGTCAACGGTCGTGGTGGTCGTAATCACCGCGTCCGAGGGATACTGCGCGTGCGAGTTTTGCGTACTCTCTTCCGCTATCTGCGGAACTTCCGCATGTCTGATTTGAACCGGCGACTGAACCGTATTAATTCCGCGCCAGATTGCCGCCGCCAGCGCGCTGATTTTTTCCATATCGCCGTTTGCGCCGAACCGCATAGCGTCAAACTGCGGCATATAATTTCTGCTGCTTTCCGCGCGCGCTTTCGCTATCTCCGCTTCCGCTCTTGCCCGCTCCGTTTCCGAGCGCGAACGCTCTAACTCCGCCCTCAGATACGCCTCGTTTTCGGCTTTGAGCCGTATCAACTCGGCAGCCGCCACGGGGTCATTGGAATACTGCATAGGCATTTGCTGAACAGGCTGACCGATCTGCTGAGCGGTCGCGAGTTTTGCCCGCATTTCCGCAAGCTCCATTTCAAGCCTTAAAATCGCAGAATTGTCCTGCGCCTGCTGCACCTGTTGAGCCACAGGCTGTTGTGCTTGCTGAACAGGCAAAGCCTGCTGGGGCATAGCCATAGTTGCCATACCTGCGCCTGCCATGCCCATTCCCGCCTGCGCGCGTATCTTTTCAAGCTCGGCTTCCTGCTTTGCCTTCGCAAGCTCGCGTTCCGCTTCAAGCTTTTCTCTTTGCATTTGGCGCTCTTCCTCGCGGCGCTGGCGTTCCTCTTCCTTGCGCTGGCGCTCTTCCTCTTTACGAGCTTTCGCTTCCTCGCGCTCTTCCTTGTTCTTTCTGCGCTTGCAAGCGACTGCGATTATGATTATAAGCAGTATCAGCACTGCGAGCGCTATCAAAAGCCAGCACCAGATAGGCAACCCAGCCGCACTCTTGGTCATGAAGTTTTTAACGTTATTCCAAACCGCCGCAAGTCCGCTTGCCGCGGGAAGTGACGCGGTAAACTCGTGAGGCGCGCTTGTAAGCTGAGCCGTCTCGCTGTCAAGCACAAAGTTATTTGTATCAATAAGCTCCGCTACGACCTTATAGCTCGCACCTATGACAAGCTCGGTAACTTCGTTGCCGTCCTTATCGTAATACTTATACGCAAACAGTCCGTCCGTACTGCCCTTATAACTGCTGCTTACAACGTCAAGCGTGCCGCTTGAGTTCCACGTTCCTTTGAGCACCGCGGGCGCAATCTTCCACTCCGCGGTGAGGGTGTCGCCGTCTATTTCGTATCCCTCGAACTCTTCCGCGAGCGCGTATTTTGCCAACGCCTTTGCCAAAGCCACGGGTGTAAGATCGGACGTATCCCATTTGTAAGTATCTGCGTCTTTTATTACAAGCACAAGCGTATAACTTCCCGCGGCGGTGTATTTGTTGCCTACTATATCCACCAATGCGGTGTGCGCCCAACCCTGTAAAATATCTATCTCACTGCCCGAGTACAAAATTTCTTTTAAGTCGGGTACGGGTATCGGCGTTTTAAGCGAGTCGTCAACCGATTCCGCAACTTCCACCGTAAACGTAGTACTCTTGCCCTGATATTTTACAGTTATGGTTGAAGTCGTGCCGCTCTTCAGCGTTCCCGTAAGCGTGTAGTCGTCCGCGGAAATTTCGCCGTAGTCGGTGCCGTCGTTGTTTGTACCAGTTACGGTCAGCCATTTTTTGAGATTGTTCAACGCGGTAGAACTCTTAATCTCGTTAAGTCCCGGATTGAACACCGCCGTAAGACTTTCAAGCGCCACAGCTTTTACGTTGACGTTAAACTTGGTAGTATATTCTATGCCGTCTTCCCAGTAAGTCGCGGTGATTTCCGCAACGCCCGCAACAAGCTCATCGCCGTTGATACTGAGTTCATAGTCGCTCGGGGCAATCGCGCCGTAGTCTCTGCCGTCGTTGTACTTGCCTTTGACCGTCAGCATCGATTTCAGCTCTTCTAAATCGGTTGAAGTGTAAACCGTTCCGTCCTGCGAAAAATCTACCGTGATTCCTTCAAGCACGCACGCAACAACGCCCTCTACCTTGAACTGGCACGTTAAGTCTTTTTCTCCGTAATGCACAGTCAGCGTGCTGTCGCCCGCGGTCAGAGTACCCGTGATTGTGTAGCCGTAAAGCTCGTCAACCGTCTCGCCGTTGTCAAGCTCGCCCGAAACTGTGAGATATTGCATTAAGTCGTCTAACGAGAACGAGTCGTAGATAGTCACGCCCTCGGGCAGAGTAAACTCTGCCGAAATTGATTTGACGTTCGCCTCGATACCCGTTAATTTAAATTCACCCTGATACTCTTTGTAGTTATCCGAATCGGTCGGCGTGAATGTGTAGTAATAGGTGTTTTCGCCAAGCAAAATCGATTGTCCCTCGTTCCAGGCGTAAGTGCCTTTCGTGTCGGACAGATTTCCCGCTACAATCTCAGGCAATACACTGCCAACGTAAAGCGTTGTTGCGTTGCCCTTGCGGACGGGGTTGCAGACGGGTTCGGCTTTTTCTATCACGTACTCGAACTCCACTGTATCGTGCGGTTTATAACTCTCGTTATAAGTAGGTTTGATTGAAACAACTAATTTATAAGTGCCGGCGTTTGTCGGCGGATTGGTTGAGCCGTTTTCGTAAGTGTCATCGCCGTCCTTATAATAGGTATACAAAAATTCTATATCGGTTCCGACCACAAGCGGAGTGCCGTCCATCTTTTTGGCTGTCGCCGTGGCGGCGTGTTGCTTGCCGTCGTAGACCTCGCCCGAATTTTCAATAGTAATTACCACCGCCGTCCGGTTGTCCGTTGTGTTGAACAAATAATATGGATTGCCCGAAAACGAATAGTTGCTTTTTGTAAGCCCGTCTTTAATTTCGGCTACTGCGTAATAATTTTTGCCTTCCTCTATAGTCGTGACCGGCGAGCTGGTGGCTATGCCCGTAGAAGTGTTGTAGTCGCTTGTAAGATAATACTTTACTTCTTCGTTTAAATACTGTTTTACGTCCGGCGTCACGTTGAGGGTTGGCAGAATAAAATAGAAACTCTCTCCGCCCTCGCCCTCTATGTGGTTTTCCTTTGTCCAGTCTATCTGCAAAACTTTGGGCTTTATTGTAAAGGTAATCTGTTTCGTGCCTGTTGTACCGTCTATCCAACCCAAAGTTGCGTTGTCGTTGAGGGAGATATTTACTGTGTATTCCCCAGCGTCTATCATTGTAGCGGTTTCATACTGTACAGTCATTACACTTGAATTGTACCACTTTGCGGCTGCGGTATCAAGATTCTGCGCGCTTCCGTTGTAATCCACTTCCACGTCTTGGGCTATGTAGCCTATCGCGCTCATATTTAAGTGAATTGCAGGACGGATATTACAAGGTCGTTCCTGAGATGCAATACCATATCCACCATTCGCCGCCATAGTATATTGCCAAAAGTAATGCTGCTCGTGTCCCGAACGCGAATAAGTCTGGTCAGAACTTGCGCACTGTGCTGCCGTTACTTTCCATAAGCCGTTGGCTTCCATTTCACCATAAGACGGCAACCAAAGATTATCATCGCCCCAACTTGTATAAGTGTAACCGTAGTTAGCGTCGCTTAATCCGACCAAAGGAGAAGAGGTTTCACCCAAGTCATTTCTGTAATGATCCAATCCGAATTCATAAGTAACCTCGTTGGGAGTTATAATATATTCATCGAATTTTCCACCTGCGGCAAAATCAGCAAACTTTGTATAAGTGTTAGGAGCCTGCCAAGAGCTGTACGAAGAGTCATTAGAAATCATACCACGTCCGATTCCGTAATAGTAGCCTATACTTGTATTGCCTGCGTTGATACACGCATGTACCCAACTTGTCGAATACAACTGGGCGATTGGCGTTTCGTCATAGCCTCCAGCCGGATACGATGACGACCAAGCAGGGTCTTTAAGCCACAGCGTAAGAACCGCGTTGCCGTTCGATTCCGAAAGGTATACGGGATACCACTCTTCACCGCCGAATAAAACTGTATTGGCGGCAGCCAAATCAGCAGCCGTTTTTGTTGTTGTTCCGCTTTGAACGGTCAATACCAAATCGGCAAAGCCTGTAAAGCCGACTTTTTGAGCAAAAGTATCTAATGCATTAATTGAAAAGTTATTTTTAGAATCGTCAAAAAAGTCCTGCGTGCTGTCCGCACGTGCCGAATTTATTGCGGTTTTGGGCGCAATAAAAGCACAGCATAGTATTGCTGTGCAGAAAAAGAGC
>JAIDFD010000173.1 GCA_029054485.1 Clostridia bacterium
GTTATAGACAGCGAGTGCAATCACGAGCTTGACGGCGTGCAGATTTCCGCGGTTAAAAGCTTCCACGACGGACAGCGCGGAAAGGTCAGGGGCGAAAATTTAATTTTCAAATTCCGTATGGACGGGATAGACGTCTGCCACCTCGGCGATTTGGGCGAGGCTTGTTCTTCCGAACTTATCGAACTTTTGTTACCCGTAGACGTGCTTTTAATTCCGGTCGGCGGAACGTATACCGTGGACGCGGAAATGGCAAAAGAATACGTTGACAGGCTTATGCCCAACGTGGTTATTCCTATGCACTACCGCGACAAGGGTTGCAAAATAGACATTGAAAAGGTCGATGACTTTTTACAGACCTTCGACGAAGAGGATATAGAAGAAATCGACGGCAGTGAAATAGAGTTTACCCGCCGCGAATTCGACGCCTTTGATAATACGCGGGTAATCGTGTTGAGGAGGCGCAATGGCTGACAACAGATTGTTGGAAGAGCTTGCAGCCCGTTTAAAAGCAAAAAGTATTTACGATTTAAGGCAGGTCGCAAGACAGGTTGGCGTTCCCCGCCCCACAGAGGGAAGAAAGGAACGCATAGTTGAAGAAATTTTAAACATCGCTTCGGGCAATTCCGACCCCGCTTCGCTGTCGGCAAGCGGCGCGCCGCCCAAGTCGGCGGAGTACGACAAACAGCTCGTGGTCGATATTTTAAGGTGCCGCGAGATAAGCCTTTCCTCTTTTGAAGAGGAAGTTTCGGGCGTGATAGAAATGCAGGTATCCAGCGCCGAAGTTTCGAACGAGCCGACCGAGGGTCTCTTATACAATGCGGACGGAGTGTGGTATCTCAATTCCAACGCAGGCGAAGTGTTCGTAAGCGATTCCTTTGTTACGAGATTTTCTCTGCGCGGCGGCGATTATGTAAAGGGTGCGTTAAGGCGCAAGACGGAAGGACTTGCCGCACTTGTCACCCTGACTTCGGTCAACTCGGTTTCACCCGAAGCCATTTCTTCAAGATTGAATTTCGAAAGCCTTGCCCACATATACCCCGCAAAGCGTTTAATCACCGCTTGCGGGAAAGACGATATTGCGGGCAGAATGATAGATATTTTATCCCCTTTGGCGGCGGGTCAGCGAGCGTTTGTAATCGCGCCCCACGGCACGGGCAAGACTTCGGTTTTAAAGGGAATTGCAAAGGGACTGGAACAAAACCACCCCGAAGTAAAAATCATATTTGCGCTGATTGACGCCCGCCCCGAAGAGGCGGCGGATTTCAAGCGTTCGTTCAAAAGGGTAGACGTCATAGCTTCCACAATGGACGCGGGGGCGCACGTTCATATAAAAACAGCCGAAATCGCGCTGGAATACGCAAAAAGACAGGCGGAGCTTTGTCGCGACGTTGTCTTTATACTAGACGACGTAGCAAAGCTTACCCGCGCATATAATTCGGGTTCGCAGGTAAATTCCGCGCTTGATACGGCGGCATTGGACGCGGTTAAAAAGTTTATTTCTTCCGCGCGCAATACCGAAGCAGGCGCGTCTCTCACAGTGATTGCCGCTCTCCCCGAAGGGGGCGATGCGATAGAGGACGCAATTTATTCGGGACTTAAAGATTTCTGCAATATGCGCGTGACCCTTTCGCAGAAGCTTGCAAGATTTAAAGTAAATCCTCCGATTGATATTGAAAATACTTTGGCTTTGGGCGATGAAAGAATTTTGCCTCAGGAGGAACAGAGCGCGGCTGTAAAACTGCGAAAAATACACGAACAGGGTGAAAGCGTAATTCACTTGTTTGAAAGCACGGCTTCAAACAAAGAGCTGTGCAAAGTTTTGAAATAAAGGAAAATTATGTCCGACAGAAACGGCTTTACCGATAAGGTAAAAATCACAATTAAATCAGGCGACGGCGGGGACGGAATGAACTCGTTTAAGTCCTATAAGGGCAAGCCTGCATGCGGACCCGACGGCGGGGACGGAGGTAACGGCGGAAACGTGTATATCATTGCGGACGGCAGTATGAACGACTTGCTGTCTTTCCGCTATACGAGCAAGTATTTCGCGGGCAACGGCGAGCGCGGCGGCACGAATAAGTGCTTCGGCAAATTCGGCGCGGACGTTGTAATTAAAGTGCCCGTGGGCACGGTCGTAAGGGACGCGGAAACGGACACCGTCATCTGCGATATGTTCGAAGAGGGTGAAAAAAAGCTTGTGCAGGAGGGCGGACGCGGCGGTAAGGGCAACGTGCGCTTCACCACCGCAAGGCGGCACGCTCCCAACTTTGCCCAAAAGGGCGAAAAGACCGAGCCGCACGTTTTAATCCTCGAACTGAAAGTTATAGCGGACGTGGGAATTATAGGCTTTCCCAATGTGGGGAAATCCACCTTGCTTTCAAAAATTTCGGCTGCGCGTCCCAAGATTGCAAACTATCACTTTACGACTTTATCTCCCAATTTAGGGGTTGTTAAATATTACGACAAATCTTTCGTGGCGGCGGATATTCCCGGACTTATAGAGGGCGCGGCGCAGGGCGCGGGGCTCGGACACGACTTTTTAAGGCATATCGAAAGAACGCGTATGCTTTTGCATGTTGTGGATATTTCGGGCAGCGAAGAGCGCGACCCTGTTGATGACTTCAAAAAAATCAATGCCGAGCTTTCAGGTTACAGCAAAACGCTTGCCGCCTTGCCCCAGATTATCGCGCTGAACAAGTGCGATGTTTACGGCGCTGAAGAAAACGTAAAGGTATTCAAAAAGAAGTACGGCAGAAAGTACAAAATTTTCCCCATTACCGCGGTGACGGGCGAGGGTACCAAGGAGCTTATCGAAGGGCTTTTCTCGGCTCTGGACGGTCTTCCCCCCGTAAGGCGGATAGAACACGATGAAAACTTTTCGTACACAAAAAGCGGCGATTTGGGCTTTGAAATTTATATGGACGACGGCGCGTACGTCGTCGTCGGCGCGCTCGTTGATATGCTCTGCCGAAACGTGTCTTTGGACGACCCCGATTCTATGGCTTACTTCCAGAAAATTTTGCGTGAAAAGGGTGTTATTGCAAAGCTTCGTGAAATGGGAATAAAAGAAAAAGACACCGTAATCGTCGGCGACGTGGAATTTGATTTTATAAACTAAAAGGAAGAAATATGTTGACTTCAAAACAACGCAGTAAATTGAAAAGCCTTGCCGCTAACCTGTCGCCGATAGGACAGGTGGGCAAGGACGGAATTGGCGAAAATATGCTTAAAAGTTTTTCGGACTGTCTGGAAAGCCGCGAGCTGATAAAAATAAACATTCTCGAAAACGCAGACGGCGACCCGCAGGAACTCGGCAGAGAGCTTGCCGAAAGACTTTCCGCCGAGTGCGTAATCGTTATCGGCAGAAAGGCTGTTCTTTACAGAAAATCAAGCAAGAAAAATTTTAAACATATCGAGTTTTAATTAAAGACGAGAGCCACGGCGGAGAGAATAAGCATTATTCCTCCGCTGATAATATAGTATACGGGGTAAAAGGTGAAGTAACTCAAAAACAGCAACCCTGCGCCAGACCAGAACAGCGGCGCGGAAAGTTTGCGGTTGAACCTTGCCTTGATTTTTTTGAAAACGCTGATTTTTTTCGCGCCCTCGTAAACGTATTTTTCGGGCAGAAGGTCGTTGTCCTTCAACAGCTTGTAAACGCTGTCGATATTGCGTATTTCAATCAAAAAATTTTCGCATAAAACTGCGGCTTCGGGCGAAACTTTACTGCAAAAAATTATCTTTTTGCTCTCGCTTGAAAATTTTATCACCTTTGCAATGTCGTCCTC
>JAIDFD010000174.1 GCA_029054485.1 Clostridia bacterium
GCCCGAACCGGGTTCGCCGGGAATAAGGTGAAGTTTGCAGTGACCGTACTGACCTTTACCGCCCGACTGACGCTTGTACATACCTTCTGCGTCGCAAGCCTGACGGAACGTTTCGCGGTAAGCAACCTGAGGTGCGCCTACGTTTGCTTCGACCTTGAATTCGCGGAGAAGTCTGTCTACGATAATATCGAGATGGAGTTCGCCCATACCCGCGATAATTGTCTGACCTGTTTCCTGATCGGTATAGGTTTTGAAAGTGGGGTCTTCTTCCGCAAGCTTGATAAGGGCAAGCGTCATCTTTTCCTGACCCGCTTTGGTCTTAGGCTCGATAGAGAGCTGGATAACGGGGTCGGAGAAAGTCATTTGTTCAAGAATAATGGGGTGCTTTTCGTCGCAGAGCGTGTCGCCCGTAGTGGTGTCTTTAAGACCTACGATTGCGCAGATATCGCCCGAATAAATTTCGGGAATTTCCATACGCGTGTTGGCGTGCATCTGTACCAGACGTCCAACCCTTTCCTTTCTGCCTTTTGTGGAGTTGTAAACATACGAACCTGCGGAAAGTACGCCGGAGTATGCTCTGAAATAAGCAAGACGGCCTACGAAGGGGTCGGTTGCGATTTTGAACGCAAGACCCGCGAAAGGTTCGCTGTCCGAAGTCTTTCTCTCTTCCTCTGCGCCGTTGTCGGGGTTAACGCCCTTTACGTGGTCTACGTCTACGGGAGAGGGAAGGAAGTCTATAACTGCGTTTAAAAGCATCTGTACGCCCTTGTTCTTATAGGACGAACCGCAGAGTACGGGAGTACATTTCATTGCGATAGTAGCCGCGCGAAGACCCTTGCGGATTTCGTCGGGAGTGAGTTCCATAGTTTCGAGGAACTTCTCCATAAGCTCGTCGTCGCCTTCCGCCGCCGCTTCCATAACAGCCATATGGGCTTCTTCCGCCGCGTCTGCCATATCTGCGGGAATATCCGCAGTGTGATACTGCTTTCCGTCGTCGGAATCGTAAATTTCGGCGTTCATTTCGATAAGGTCTACTATACCCTTAAAGGTATCTTCCTTACCGATGGGAAGCTCGATGGGAACGGGATTGGCGTTAAGCCTGTCCTTCATCATCTGTACGGCACGCGCGAAGTTTGCGCCGTTTATATCCATTTTGTTTACGTATGCGATACGGGGAACCTTGTACTTGTCAGCCTGACGCCAAACCGTTTCGGACTGGGGTTCAACGCCGCCCTTTGCGCAGAAAGTCGCAACGGCGCCGTCGAGTACGCGGAGCGAACGTTCAACTTCAACGGTAAAGTCAACGTGTCCCGGAGTATCGATAATGTTGATACGGCACTCGTCGGCTTTGGTCTTGCCCGTTCTTGTCCAGTGGCAGGTGGTTGCAGCCGAAGTAATGGTTATACCGCGCTCCTGCTCCTGAACCATCCAGTCCATCGTAGCTGTACCGTCGTGGGTTTCGCCTATCTTGTGGTTGATACCGGTGTAGTACAAAATACGTTCGGTAGTCGTGGTCTTGCCGGCGTCGATGTGCGCCATAATACCAATATTTCTGGTGTGGGCTAAATCGTATTCTCTTGCCATAGCCTACCTCTTAAAATCTGAAGTGCGCAAACGCCTTGTTTGCCTCTGCCATTCTGTGCGTGTCTTCCTTTTTCTTGACCGCACCGCCTGCGTTGTTGTACGCGTCCATAAGTTCTGCCGCGAGCTTTTGAGCCATTTCACGCTCGCTTCTCTTGCGGGTGGAAATAACCAGCCAACGGATTGCAAGGGTCTGACGCCTTTCGGGTCTGATTTCGATGGGAACCTGATAGTTCGCACCGCCGACGCGCCTTGCCTTTACTTCCAATACGGGCATGATGTTGTTCATTGCCTGATTGAAGATTTCCATGGGGTCTTGTCCCAATTTTTCACTCATTATTTTGAAAGCATCGTAAACGATGTTCTGTGCAGTACCGCGCTTGCCGTCGTACATAATCTGGTTGATAAGCTTTGTAACAACCTTACTGCCGTACACGGGATCGGGTAATACGTCCCTCTTGGGAACGCCGCCTCTTCTGGGCATAATAAATCCTCCTTTTATGTTTCGTTGCAATCTCGCACACGATATTGCAAATCTTTTTTGGTTTTTTAAGGGTTTACCTTAAATAAGCTATTGCGTGCTTTTTATTTAAGCCGCAAACCTTCTCCACCTTGCGGTGAATACTGCCTACTTTTATCGGTAAGGGTAAATATATTCCGAAAACAAAGTAGGGGCAACTTTCGTTGCAAAAATTTTTTATTAAAATGCAGAGATGCGAGCAATACAAGGCAAGCGAGCATTTTCGACGGGGAGTTTACTTTGCGGTAAACGACCTGAGAAAAGCGGAGCTTAACGAAGTAGTGCAACGCAGATATGCTTTTTAATTACTTGGGCTTTTTAGCGCCGTACAAAGAGCGCGACTGCATTCTCTTAGATACGCCTGCCGTATCCAGCGCGCCACGGATAATGTGGTAACGTACGCCGGGCAAATCCTTAACTCTGCCGCCTCTGATGAGTACGGACGAGTGCTCCTGAAGATTGTGACCTTCGCCGGGAATGTAAACGGTACCTTCCTGCTTGTTGGTGAGTCTTACTCTTGCAATCTTTCTTATAGCCGAGTTGGGCTTTTTAGGCGTGGTAGTTGTAACCGAAAGGCAAACGCCGCGTTTCTGGGGACAATTATCCAGAATGGGCGACTTTGATTTGTCAATCTGTCTTTCTCTGCCTTTTCTTATAAGCTGATTGATTGTGGGCATTTCTATCCTCCTTGTTTTACTCGGTCTTTTACGACCTGTGGAATATATTTCTCTCACCGCATACCCTTAATTGCGGAGGGGGAAAAAGCAAAATTATATAGCACGCCTATATTAAGCGTGCTAAAAGATTTTAACAAATATTTACAGTGTTGTCAAACGAATTTCGGAAATTTGCTTAAATTTTAAATTAATCGCATTTCACCCAGCCCAGCCAGTTTTCAAACAGCCCCGAACAATGGCAGATTTTGTAAACGTTGATTTTTTTGCGCGACAGTTTTACGGTTATTTCCTGACTGTAAAATTTTACGTCCTTAACGTCCCGTCTTGTAAATGAGTAGGGTTTTGAAAAGGCGGGCGTAACCGTTGCCACGCCGCAGACAACCTCTATTTTTCTGCGCAGATAGATATAAACGTAAACGAGGCTTGTTATCGCGAGCGCGATCATACCGATATTCAAAAATATTTTAGCAAAAAGATTACAGCACGACGGATTGCGGGCAATCTGCTGATTGAAAAATAACGTTACCGTAGTAAAAACTATGAAACACGCAAGCAAAGAAATTATGTAAATCATCGGCAGTTTTACGGTAAAGCGGTTGGGGTCGGCTTTGCCCTCTTTTTTCCGTCTTGAACGCTCTACAAGCCCCAGAGCAACCGAGCCTAAAATCTGCACCCCGCCGGGCACTACTACATATTCTATCCACATTAAAGCGGTATCGCTCATAAAAACCTCTTAATTTAATATTACGTCTTTTAAGCTCTCGTACTTTTGCGCGGCAATCGAAGTAAGGCGGCGGGTGTCGCACAAGCCCGAAAACGCCTCGTCCGAAAGTTTTTTCGCGGTGAACACGACCGATACGGGAAAGCGCAGTTTGTTTATTTCGCTGAGAATTCTTCCGCTCTGGCGCGTTCCCATAAAGTCGCCGCCGCCTCGAAGCTTTAAATCCGCTTCGGCTATTTCAAAGCCGTCCGAGCTGTTCTTTATTACCGAAAGCCGAGCCGCCGCCTCTTCGGTGTCCGCACCGGGCAGTAAAAAGCAATAGCTTTTTTTATCCCCTCTGCCAACGCGCCCCCGAAGCTGGTGAAGCTGGGAAAGCCCGAACCTTTCGGCGTTGTATATTATCATAGTGGTAGCGTCCGGAACGTCCACGCCGACCTCTATAACGGTGGTCGACACTAGGCAGTCGTATTCCTTTGCCTTGAACGCCGCCATAATTTCGTTTTTCTGCTTATCCTTCATTTTGCCGTGCAGGAGCGCGATTTTTAAGGACGGCATCTTAGAGCGTAACTCTTCGTAAAGCTCGGTAACCGACATAACCGTTCCCTCATCGTCGCCCTCTATCTTGGGACAGACGAAATAGGTCTGCTCGCCCGCCTTTGCACGCCCGGCGATGTAGCGGTACATATCGTTATATTTATGCGGAAGAATTATCGAGGTTGTAATTTCCTGTCTCGATGCGGGTTTATCCTTTATAGTTGTAATATCCAGATCGCCGTAAAAGATGAGCGACAGCGTGCGCGGAATTGGCGTTGCCGACATAATCAACACATCGCACCCCTCGCCCTTGCCCGAAAGGGAAGCGCGTTGCGCAACGCCGAAGCGGTGCTGTTCATCGCAGACCACGAAAGCAAGCTTTCTGAAAGCAACGTCATCCTGAATAACCGCGTGGGTACCGCAGACTATATTTATTTCGCCGCTCGCGAGTTTTTTCTTAATCTCTCTCTTCTCGGCGGCGGGGGTAGAACCCGTAAGCGTACGCACTTCGTAATCGGGAAAGTATTTTTGAATGAGTGCCGAATTCTGGCGCGCAAGCACTTCGGTGGGGGCAATCATCGCCGCCTGATAGCCTGATTTCACCGCCATAAAAATCCCCGCCAGCGCAACTGCGGTTTTACCGCTTCCGACGTCGCCCTGTAAAAGTCTGTTCATAACGTGCGGCGAGCGAACGTTTGCGAAAATATCTTCAACCGCGGCTTTTTGCCCCGCGGTAAACTCAAACGGAAAGCGCGAAACAAAGCCCTCGACCTCTTCGCGGGTTACGCGGTAAGGGTTGAGCCGCGCATCGTCACGCCCGCCCTTTATCACCTTGAATGCGGAAATAAGCAGGAAGTACTCCTCAAGTGCGACACGCGCCGCGCCCTGTTCCGCGTCCTTTTTATTGAGGGGCTGATGCACCTTTAAATAAGCTTCCTTTAAGGGCGATAGCTCGTACTTTTTTTGAAGTTCCGGCGGAATATTGCTGGAAACCGAAACCTTTTGCAGCGCCTGCCTCACCGCCGTGCGCACAATACCCTGCGTGAGCGTTCCGCTCAAAGGATAGACGGGAATTATCCCCTTTAAATTGGAATTTCTGTCCGCGCGCTCAAACTGGGGATTGAACATAGTACAGCCCATACCATCGCGGTTGTTCACTCTGCCGTAAAAGAGAAATTCGCCCCTACCAAGCTTTTCGGCAACATACATCTGGTTGAACCACAGTGCGTTGAAATAGTAGTTGCCCTGCCTGCAACCCGCCTTTACATATGGACGTCGGGCATGGCGGTTGACTTCTACCGTCAGAATTTCGCACGCGGTCAAAACGTAGTCGTTGTGATAAGCGTCCTTTAAAAGCGACTGCTTTGTTAAATCCAGATAGTCGCGCGGAAAGTGGCGGACAAGCTCTTCAACGGTATAAATATTCAGTTTGTTGAAGTCCTTTTCTCTCTTTTCGGAAACGAACTTTAAATCCGTAAGCTGCATTTTTTAAAATTTAAGGGAGGTGTTACCTCCCTTTTACATTATTATTAATTATACCCTAAACGCAGAGATACGAGCAAGACAAGGAAAGCGCGGTTTGTTGCAGGGAGTGTACTTTTGCGTACACGACCAAAACAAAACGCAAACTTGACGAAGTATTGCGAAGTATATATGCGTTTACTCCAAAGATACCATGTAATAATACACGGGCTGACCGCCGAAATGACAATCCACGTCGCAATCGGGATAAACCTCGCCCACCTTTTCCACAAGCGCGTTTGCGTCCTCTTCGGTCACGCCCTCGCCGTAGTAGAGCGAAATAATTTCGTGCTCATCGTTTTTGAGCGCCTTTATAAGGTCGAGGGTGGTCTGCTCGATATCCTTGCCCTTGGCGAGAATACGCTTGTTGTCAAGACCGATAATATCGCCCTCTTTGAGTTTGAATCCGTTCATCGTGGTGTTTCTCACCGCGTAAGTCACCTGACCAGACGCAACGTTGTCTATCGCGTGGGTCATATTTGTCTTGTTTTCGGGCACGGTGCCGTCCGAGTTAAACGCCAGCGCCGCCGCAAAGCCCTGAGGTACGTTTTTGGTGGGAATAACGTGTATTGTGCGGTTTGAAACAAGGTCTTTCGCCTGCTCAGCCGCAAGAATTACGTTTGAGTTGTTGGGGAACACGAACACGTTTGACGCGTTGATTTTCTGCACCGCGTCCGCGATGTCCTGCGCCGAGGGGTTCATCGTCTGACCGCCCTCTATTACTCTGTCGCACATCAGATCCTTGAAAATATCCGCAAGTCCCTGTCCCGCGCAGATTGCAAGCATGCCCATTTCTTTCTTTTCAGCCTCTAACTTGGCTTTCAAGGCGCGGTTTTCTTCAAGCATGTTTTCAATTTTCAGTCTGTCGAGTTCGCCCAGTTCCAGCGCGTAAGTGAGCGCAACACCCGGAGTGTTGGTGTGGACGTGTACTTTTACAAGCTCCAAATCGCCGATACAGATAACCGAGTCGCCTATGCCCATAAGCTTTTCTTTAAGTCTGTCGATATCGGCAAGTGTGGTCATTTGCTTTAAGTGGATAATGAAAAACTCGGTACAGTAAGCAAACTCTATATCGCCCAAATCAAGATTGATAATATCCGAGTTGTCACCGAAGTCCGCGTTTCCGTCCTTGGACAAATCCTGCGATTCGGTAGGGATAGAGTCGGTGCCGATTTCTTCACCCGTGATTGCGGCTAAAAATCCGCGCATTATTGTCATAAGACCGACGCCGCCCGAATCAACCACGCCCGCCTTTTTGAGAACGGGTAAAAGTTCGGGGGTGCGCGCGAGAGCTTCATCGCCCACTTCTATGAGCGCGGTTAAAAAGTCAACAAAGTCCTTGTGCTTGCCCGCAAGCTTAGACGAGGCTTCGCTCATCATTCTGACTACGGTTAAAATAGTACCTTCCTTGGGGATAGACACAGCGGAGTAAGCTACTTTCGTGCCCGCTTCAAGAGCCTTTGAAAAAGTTTTTGTATCAAACGAGTCCTTTGTATCCTTTAATACGGAACAAATACCCCTGAATATCTGTGAAGAGATAACGCCCGAATTTCCGCGCGCGCCCTTTAACGCGCCCTTGGAAACCGCGTCGCAAATTTCCTGAAAGCGGTTCGACGAGCAGGCGTTCATTTCCTTTATTGCCGACTGCATTGTAAGCGACATATTCGTACCGGTGTCGCCGTCCGGTACAGGGAACACGTTGAGCGCGTCGACCTTTGCCCTGTTTATTTCAAGCATTCTTGCACCGCTTGCAACCATTTTTCTGAATTCGGTGCTGTTGATGGTTTTTTGCATAATACTCCTAAAATCGGTCAGTTAAAATAACTTATGTGGGATTTTCAAAATAATAGCGGTAAACACAAAATCAAGGTAAAGCCGAAAATTACAGCTTTACCCCTATGATATTTACGTTCACGGTATCAACTATCATACCCGTGAACTTTTCAACTTTGTATTTAACCCCTTCTTTAAGGGATTCTGCAACGGCGTTGATGGAAACGCCGTACTTTATTATAACGTAGACATCGATAAAAATTCTGTCGCCGGACGTTACTACTTTAATACCCTTGCCCGTCTGCTTTTTTCTCAGTTCTGAAAAAGAGTCGGAAAATTTGCGGGATACGGTATCAACTATGCCGTAACATTCCAGCGCAGCGTTTTTAGCCACCTTGCTGATGGCTGCGTCCGATATTGAAATTTTACCGTATACGTTACTTGTATTTACTGACATAACATCTCCCGTCTTTTCAGTATTGTAAACTATTTTACGCCTTTTTGCAAGAATATTTTATATCTTTTAGCTTTAATTGAATTGTTTTCTCTCAAATTATTTTGGAAAAAATAAAAAAAATTAATCTTTTCCGCCGTTTTTGATTGATTTTTTATCTAACGCGTGTTATATTATTTAAGGTCGCTTTGAAAACGGCTTTATTTTCGGCTTTAATTCAAAGCCTTATTACGATTAACCCACGGAGGTGTATAAATATGTCAAGAGTTTGCAACGTTTGCGGAAAGGGACAGACTACGGGTAACAACGTCAGCCATTCCAAGAGAAGAACGAGAAGGACGTTCAAAGCCAACGTTCAAAAAGTTTCTTACGTAAAAGAGGGCAAGACCGTCAGCGGTTACGTTTGCGCCAGATGCCTTAAATCGGTTGAAAGGGCGTAAGTTTTTCAATTAGTCAAAAAAAGTGTGTACTTATAGGTACACACTTTTTATTTTTCATTTTTTACGAGTTGCCGTAGTGCAGCGAAGCGTTGATTATCGCCGCGTTGTCGTATTTGGCAGTCTGTACTTCCACCGCCTCGTTATCCACCGTGACCGTGTTCCACTGCTCGGCGGTGCCCGCAAAGTAAATATCTTTGAGCGAGGTATTGTAGTGGAAAGCGTGTCCGTAGACGAATTTGCCGTCCTCATCGAAAAGCGCGCCCTCTATCTTTTTCAGCGTTGCAGGCAGGTAAACCTTTTCAAGCGCGGGGCAGTATCCGAACGCGCCCGAGGGAATTTCCGTAATCTGCGTATCGTAGAGGTTTGCAGTCGTAAGCTTTTCACAGGTATGAAAAGCGCAGTAGCCGAGAGAAGTCACGCTTGCGGGAATAGTTATCTCTTTGAGCGCGGTATAGTTAAATGCGCGCGCCCCGATAGTTTCAAGCCCGTTGGGAAGGGTTGCCGACTCCAATGCTTCACAATATAAAAACGCCAACGCGCCGATTGTTTTTACGGAGTCGGGTATAGCTATCGATGTAAGTCCCCTGTCGTAACCGCAAAGCCCCTGCGGGATTTCTTCGAGTTCAATCCCCTCTTCGAATACGATTTCCGCGAGGGAATAGTTGTACGCAAACGCCGCGTTGCCTATTTTTGTAACCGTATCAGGCACGGTCAGCTTGGTAATCCGCGTCATAATCAGCCCCTGCTCCGCGATTTCGGTCACGGGGATTCCGTTGTGTTCGGAAGGTATTGTATACTCCCCCTTCAGCTTGCTTGTCCAGCCCGAAGCCGAATAGACGTAATAGGGGTTGTCCTCTTCATCGTATTTGAGTTCAAAGACTTCCGAAAACGAACAGCCCGCCATAATGGGCAGACAGAAAAGCGACATTATCAATGCTAAAAATAACACGGTAAATTTTTTCATACCGCAAGTTTAGCACAGCCGATAAAAAAAGGCAAGCGGTTAGCCGCAGACCTCTTTAAAGACGCGTGCGAAATTTTTATAACACAGCTTTTCAAGGGTTGCGCTTTGAATACCGCCCTTTTCAAGGAAAGAGATAAGCGCGGGCATTTTTTCGCAGCTTTCCAAATCTTCGCACTCGGGTATTCCGTCGAAGTCGCTGCCGAACGCGATAATATCCTCGCCGCCGATGTTTATAAGGTGCTTTATGTTGTCAAGCACGCGGCCGAACGAATTTCCGCTCCCCAAAAAGTCTTTGCAGAAGTTTACGCCCACGACCCCGCCGCAGTCGGCGATTTTTTTAATCAGCCCGTCTGTTAAGTTACGCGCCACATTGCACACAGCAACGCAGTTTGAGTGACTTGCAACGATAGGAGTTTTTCTGTTTTTCAAAATATCTTCGGCGCCGCCGTCCGACAGGTGCGAAATATCAACTATAATCCCCTTTTCGTCCAGCTTTTCGATTACCTCGCGCCCGAACTTTTTAAGACCGCGCTCCTCGCGCTCTTCGAATAAGGGCAAGCCGTTTTTAAATAAGAGATTGGGGAACGCAAGCGCGTTTTCGTAATTCCACACGGGCGAAGCCATTTTTACACCGAGCGAATACAGCCCGTCTATCTCGTCGGTCGAGCGGATAAAGCCGAGGTTTTCCACCGTGAGAATAACCCCCTTGCCGCCGCCGTCTAAGCAGTACTTCAAATCGGAATAGCTCTTTATGAATGTAAGCTCTTTTCCGTAACGGCGCATACACTCTTCAAAGTATGCGGCATACGCCTTAAAGCGACCGTCGGCCCCTTCGCCTTCCGTAAAAATCGCAAGACACTGGGCGGCACAGCCGCTTTTTTTCAGCTTATTGAGATTTATCTGCAACCCGCCGTCTTTCAACGATAATTTTTCATCTAAGCTCTTTGTAAGCGTGTCGCAGTGTAAGTCTATGTATTTCATTTCTTTAAAAGCCGCCTTAAAACGAACCTGATAGGCTTAGGCGGTTTAACGCAGATAATGGTCATACTTCACCCCTGTTTATTATTACGAGAGCCGTTCCCTCCACCGAAAGGAAAGCCTTGCTATCCTCTACGATATTGGATATACCCCGACACTCGCCGTAACAAAGTTTTTCGGGATAAGAATATTTGAGCCCTGCACTATCCATTATATGCAAATCGCCGCCGAAAGGTAACACCGAAAAGGTTGTCCCCTTGAAATTTCCCAAAAAAATTTTTCCGCTTGCGGGAAAAATTAACGAGCGGTCGCACAACATCTCCGCCTGAACGCCCTCGCTGTGGGCGCGGTATAAAAGGTGCAGATTACCAAGAAAGTGGTCCTCTCTGCCGCCGCCTCCGCCGTAAATTTCTATTTTATCAACGCCGCTTTTCAAAAGTTTGAAAAGCGCGATTTCGCCGTCCGTGTAATCCTTTTCCGCGGGATAAATTTCCTCGGGCGCGGGATAAGGAACTTCGTCGAGGCTGTCAAAATCGCCTATATTTTTGTCTATTCTTACCTTGTTTTTCGCCCATTTGTACGCGCCGTCGCAGCAGTAAACAAGGGCGTCGTCCGTATTGATTTCGCCCGAATACGGGTCGCCGTTCAAAAGTATTATGCCTTTCATTTTTTTAAGGTTGCAATCGCCCCCGCCATATCGGGCGCGTTGAACACAGCCGAACCGGCAACCAGTACGTTTGCGCCCGCCGCGCGGATTGCCGCCGCGTTTTCCAAAGTCACGCCGCCGTCTATTTCGATATCCATATCGGGTCTGCCGATAAATTGTGCGTATTCGCGCGCCTTTCGGATTTTGTCCATTACTTCGGGTATGAATTTCTGACCGCCGTAACCGGGGTAGACCGACATCAAAAGCACCATATCGCAAAGGGGAAACACGGGGAAGATATTTTCAACGGGAACGTCCGGGTTTACGACCGCGCCGCACTTTACGCCGTATGACTTAATCATTTTAAGCGTTTCTTCCAGATAGGTATCGGAGATTTTTTTGCAGGCTTTGTAATGCACGGTGATTATATCCGCGCCCGCGTCCGCAAAAAACTTTATCTGGGTTTTGGGGTGTTCTATCATAAGGTGCGCGTCCAGCGGCAGGGAAGTCAAAGGTCTTATATTTTTGACCATCTGTCCGCCGAAAGTTATCGGCTCTACAAAAGTGCCGTCCATAACGTCGCAATGAATTAAATCCGCGCCGCTTTGCTCTAATTTTTTAATAGTTTCGCCCATAACGGAAAAATCCGCCGAAAGGATTGATGGTGCTATTTTTATGTTCATAAGTTACTCCTTAATTAAAGTAAAGTTCCCTGAAAACGATGATACGAGCAGAACAAGGCGCGCGAGGCTTTGCGACGGGAGTGTACTTTTTCGTACACGACCGAGAAAAACGCAGCGCAACGCAGTTATGCGAAGTATAAGCGTTTTTAGCTGTTTTTCAAATAAGATACGCGCAGTTGTCCACAAGCCCCAGCTATATCCGAGCCAAGACTCCGCCTTACGCTTGCGGATAGTCCGCCGTCGATTAAGGTCTGCATAAAGGCGTAAGCCTGCTTGTCTGATACCGATTTAAGCCCGCGCTCCTCCACCTCGTTCAATCTGATTAAGTTTACGTGGCAGGGCTTGCCCTTTAAAAGTCTTATAAGATTTTGCGCGTCATGATTCGCGCAGTTTTCGCCCGCTATCAGCGAGTACTCGAAGATGTATCTTCTTCCCGTCTTTTCAAAATAGTGTTCGCACGCCTTTAAAATTTCGTCAATGGAATATTTTTTTGCAATCGGCATTGTCCGCGCCCTGCCTCCGTCAGTGGTCTGATGCAGGGAAACGGTTAAATTAACCGGAAGTCCCTCGTCCGCGAGCGCGTAAATTTTGGGTACAAGCCCGCAGGTTGAAAGGGAAATATTGCGCGGCGAAATATTCACGCCGCCCTCGGCGGATACGTTTTTCAAAAAGGATACCACGTTTTCGTAGTTGTCCAAAGGCTCGCCGCTGCCCATCAAAACAATGTTTGTAACACCCCTCTGTTTGCCGTTGGCGTGCAGTGCGTTTACGGTGAGAACCTGCGCCAAAATTTCACCCGAGGTGAGATTTCGCACAAGCCCGCCCAACGTGCTTGCGCAGAATTTACAGCCCATACGACAGCCCACCTGCGTTGAAACGCACTGGGTGTTGCCGTACTTGTATTTCATCAGAACACCCTCTATCACGTTTCCGTCCGCAAGCGAAAAAAGATATTTTTCGGTGCCGTCGAGTTTGGACGTAAGGGTTTTTATGATTTTTACAGGCTCGTCCTCAAAGGTTTCCAGAAGGCGGGCTTTCAGGTCTGCGGAAATATTTATCTCCGAAATTTTTTTGCCCTTCATAAGCCCGTCGTAAAGCTGTTTTGCGCGGAACTTTTTTTCGCCGTAAGATAATATTAAGTTTTCAATCTCTTCGAATTTTAAATCCTGTAATATGCTTTTCATTTTCCGTTCCTGACAAACGAGGTTAAAAAGAAACCTGCGCCGAGGGATATGTGGGGAAGATATTGCAAGCCGAATTTGGTCTTGCGGTGGGCGAGCGGACTTTCGGGAATTTCCAAAGTAAAGCCCTTACATTCGCTTAAAAATTTATAAACTATGCTGTCGTTTTCCTCGGGCAATACCGAACAAGTCGAGTAATAGAGTCTGCCGCCCTCTTTGACGTAACGCGAGCAGTTTTTTATAATTGCAAGCTGGGTTTCGTTCAGCGAAGCAATATCCTCTTCCTTGCGGAAAAGTTTTATATCGGGGTTTTCGTTGATAACCCCCGTACCCGAACACGGAACGTCGCAAAGCACCGCGTCGAACGCGTTTTCGTACTCGGGATTAAAGATTGTCGCGTCATTATTTGCAACCGTGATATTGTGCGCGGACATACGTTTTGCGTAGGATTTTATTAACTCCGCTCTGTGCGCGTGCAACTCGTTTGCGGTGACCTCTTTGCACTTTTTTGAAAGCAGTACCGATTTCCCGCCCGGTGCGGCGCATGCGTCCAAAAGTTTTCCGCAAGAAGCAACCGCATTGCAGATTGCAACCGAACCTACCGACTGGAAAGTGTAGTCGCCGTTATCGAAAGCATTGTCGCGCGTGAAGTTTTTGAAGATATAAACGTTTTCAAAAGGGGTATCGATATGCTCTCTGTCAAGATAGCTTTCGGCGTTTTTTTCAAACCTTACGCAAATCCCCTTCGACGGCGCCGACAAAATTTCAGCCGCCTCGCCCTTATAACTGCGCCTTAATCTTTTGACCAACCATAAAGGCGCACTACACTCAAACGAAATTTTTTCGTCCGTCTTTTCGGGTTCGGGCGGTAAGGTGTATGAACGCAGAAAGGCGTTCACAAATCCAGACGCTCCGTCTTTTCCCAGTTTTTTGGTGAGTTCCACCGCGCTGTCCACCACCATATAGTCGTGCTTGGACATAAATTCGAGCATATACAGCGCGATTTTAAGTATCAGTCTTACCGCGCTCTTTGGCGGCTTTTGAGTGTTGGCGGAAATTACCGCGTTTAAATAAATATCCTTTTCAAGCACGCCGTAACAGATTTTCACCGTGCGCGGTTTGTTTATAAACTCTATCGGCGTTTCCGAAATTGCCTGTTTCAAAAATTTGCCGCCGTAGACTTTTGAAAGTATCAGATAGGGGTCGCAGAGGGGATTAGTCAAGTTTGTCCCCCGTCTTTATCTTTCTGCCGTTGGCATAGTCTGAGGCTTTCATTCTCTTGCCGCCCGCGGGAATCAGCTCGCTTATAAGTATCGCGCCGTACTTGCAGGCAACGCACACGCCACGCTTATCGGCAAAGATAACTTCGCCCGCCGCGCCCGCGTCCTCGAAAATTTGCGCGCTTAAAATATTGAGCGGGTTGCCGTCTTGCATACAGTACGCAATCGGTTCGGGGTTCATAGCGCGGATTAATCTTACTATCTCTTCCGCCGATAAAGCGAAGTCTATTTTAGCCTCGGCTTTGCTTATTTTTTTGCAGTGGGAAATTTTTGCCTCGTCCTGCATTAAAAGCTGGGGCTTGCCCGCCTTTAAGTATCCGAGCGCTTCAACCGCCGCGTCCGCCGCCAAAGCGGAAAGCTCGTCCCTAAGCTCGCCGTAGGTTTTTTCGCCCACGGCGCATCTTTTTATGAGGAGTATGTCGCCCGAATCCACTTCGAGTTCGGTTTTCATAACGGTAATACCCGTGTATTCTTCGCCCGCGAGTATTGCGGACTGTATGGGCGACGCGCCCCTGAATTTGGGCAGTAGCGAGGCGTGCAGATTCCACACCCCGCCCTTAAAGCAGTTAAGCACTTCGCGCGTTAAAATCTGACCGTAAGCGCAGGTAATCATAATATCGGCAAGTCCCGAAATTTCCGAAACGTGTTCGCGGATTTTCGCAAAGTCGAAAACGGGCAGACCGAGTTCAACCGCCGCCGCCTTTACGGGCGTGGGGGTCAAAATCTTTTTTCTGCCGACGGGCTTGTCGGGCTGAGTCAAAACCGCGACTATCTCCGCGCCCGAAGCGTGCAAGGCTTTCAGCGCGGGTACTGCGAACTCGGGCGAGCCTGCGAAAATTATTTTCATATTTACTCCTCTTCGGGCGGCAGGTCGTAAACTTCCACCGCCTTATCGATATAGAGTATTCCGTCTAAGTGGTCAAGCTCGTGGCAGACGGCGCGGGCGAAAAAACCCTCGGCAGTCAGCTTGTGCTTTTTGCCCTTGCGGTCGAAGTACTCCGCCTTTACCTTTTGGGGGCGGACTACGGTGCCCTGCTTACCCTTGACCGAAAGACAGCCCTCCGGTCCGGTCTGCTCGCCTTTTATTGAAATAATCTGGGGATTAACAATCTCGAAGTAGCCCTCTTCAACGTCGATAACCACAACCCTCTTTGAAATTCCTATCTGGGGCGCGGCAAGTCCCGCGCCGCTTTCGGCGCGGACGGTTTCCTTCATATCGTCCAAAAGCGCGCAAAGCTCGCCGTTGAACGAAGTAACTTTTTCGCATTTTTTTCTCAGCACGGGATCGCCCGTCTGCACAACGTATCGTAACATTATAGACCTCTTATATTTTAATTGCGCTTGCAAAAGCTTTGCGTGAACTTTTTTTATGACAAATTTACGGGGTTTTCTTCAACGTAGACGAAAACCGAATTGTTTGAATTTTTCACCGCTATATCGTAGATTTTTTCCAAAAGGCTTTTGCCTTTAAGCCGCATTAAAACCTGATAGCGCATTTTGCCCTGTATCTTTTTTATGGGCGAGTGCATTTTGTTCAGAAAGTAAAACTCATCGGGATTCTGAGCGCGGAGTTCCTCTATCGCAAAGTAGACGTTCTTTAAAACTTCGAGCGCGTTTTCCTTGTCGTCCGAAGTCACCATTACGCGGCATATCAGCGAATAGGGCGGGAAGTTGGTTGCCTCGCGGATTGAAATTTCGTTCTCGAAAAAGCCTTTATAGTCGTAAGCTGTCGCATAGCGCAGGATATAATTTTCGGGTGCGCAGGTTTGAAGAACGACCTTGCCCTTGTCGTCCGCTCTACCGCTCCTGCCCGAAACCTGAGTTATAAGCTGAAAGGTTCTTTCTCCGCTGCGGTAGTCCGAAAAATTAAGGCTCATATCCGCGTCCAAAATTCCGACTAAGGTCACGGACGGAAAGTCGTGTCCCTTTGCAATCATCTGCGTTCCGACTAAAATATCCGCCTCTTTTTTTGCGAATTTTTGCAGTATTTTATAGTGTCCGTCCTTGCCGGTCACGGTGTCGTTATCCATTCTTAAAATACGCGCGGCGGGGAAAAGCTCTTTCAAATCCGCGACCACCCTCTGCGTACCCGTACCGCTGTAAAGAACGTGCAGACCGCCGCACTCGGGACAGGCGGAAAGCATACGGTATTTCGCGCCGCAGTAGTGGCACTTCAAACAGTTGTCCTCGCTGTGGTAAGTGAGCGTTACGTCGCAGTTTTCGCACTTTGCAACGTAGCCGCAGTCGCGGCACATAACCGTGCGCGAGTAACCGCGCCTGTTCAAAAATATTATTGCCTGATTTCCGCTGTTTAACGTTGCGTCAAGCTCGTCCCTCAACGCCTGCGAAAAGGCTGAATTGTTTCCGCGGCGCACCTCTTTGCGCATATCCGCGATTATGATTTCGGGCAGGGGTTTTTTGTTTATCCTTTCCGTAAGGGTTATCAGGTTATACTCGCCCTTTACGGCTTTGACGTAGGTTTCCACTGAGGGAGTCGCACTGCCCAGAACAAGCTTTGCGCCGTTGTATTTCGCGCGCATCAACGCCACGTCGCAAGTCGAATATCTGGGCGCGGTTTCGCTGAGATACGAAGAGTCGTGTTCCTCGTCTATAATCACCGCGCCGATATTTTCAAGCGGGGCGAACACCGCGCTCCTCGCGCCGATTGCTATTTTCGCCTCGCCCGAACGCAGCCGCCACCACTCGTCGAATTTTTCGCCCGCGGACAGTCCGCTGTGAAGAATTGCCGCCGCTCCGCCGAACCGCGAACGGAGTTGAGACAGCATCTGCGGGGTGAGAGAAATTTCGGGTACTAAAAAAATCGCCGTTCTGCCCCGCTTTATTTCCCTGTCTATAACGTTGAGGTAAATTTCGGTCTTGCCGCTGCCCGTTACGCCGTGGATTAGGTGTACCCGCTTGTCCGAGTTTTCGATATTGTCGAGCGCGGCTCTTTGCGCGGGGGTGAGAGTTCTTTGCTCCGTTTTTGTTTGCAAGCCCTCGAACGGACTGCGCGAAATTTTGCGCTTATCGATTTCAATCGCGCCCTTTTCGACCAGCGCGTTTATTGCGCCGCGTCCGAACATATCGCATAGGACGGGAAATTCTTTTTCCTTTTCCGCGGCAATGTATTCGAGCGCCTGCGCCTGTTTTTTCGCCGAGGCGGAAAGCTTTACGTCCGCGGTTTTAAAAACGGCGAAATTTTTGTACGCCTCGCGCACCTTTCCAAGCCGCATTTCGGAGGGCAGAAAGAGTCTCAACGCGGCGGCTTTGGGCACGCGGTATCTTGAAGAGATTTCGTGCATTAAAGTAAGACATTCGGGAACGAGCGCGGTATCCTCGTCAAAAACCGAAAATACCGGCTTCAATTTTTCCGCAGGGTAGACGGAAGTACGGCTTACGCCTATGACGAAGCCGTCTATCACCCTTCCGCCGAAGGGAACTTTTACCCTTGTGCCCGCCGAAAGATTTTCGGGGCAGGAATATTCGAAAATTTTGTCCACGGTTGAGTGGGCACCGTCTGCGATGCCTTGCGCGCACAGCTCACTATATTTTTTCGCTGCGGTCTTTTAAAAAAGCCGCAGCGAGCAATTAATCTTTTGTATACTTGATTTTGCCTTCGGC
>JAIDFD010000175.1 GCA_029054485.1 Clostridia bacterium
GAATTACAACTCAATCAGGCAGGCTCGAAGTCTTACATAAAAACCTTTAAAAAAAAGAGGGATAAGTTAAAGCACTGGGCGATTTTCGTGTTCAAAATTTTACTCACGGTCGCCTTTTCGTCGGGGTTTGTAATTTTGTTCGGGCTGATATTCGGAATGGAAAATTGCCTCGCGGGGCTGGTTGTTCTTCTGAGTATTCAGGCTTTCAGATTTTCAGGCTTCGGTATGAAAAATTCTCATTCTATCATATCGATTTTTATAATCTACGCAATTCTTGCGGGCGGACCAAAGCTATCCGGTATGCTTCCGGTCGGCTGGTCGTTCTGCGTAAACCTCGTCTGTATTTTCTTTATCGTTTTGTTTGGTTGCCGCAACGTGAGATGCTTCAATCATGCAACCCTCGTTTTGTCGTATCTGTTGTTGTACGGCTCGCCAGTTTCGGGTACGTCCTATATAAAGCGCTTAATCTGCCTTGCGGTGGGCGCGGTTTTGACCTCGCTTGTATTTTTCCGCAACCACAGAAAAAAGAACGAGTGCAAGGACGGAATACTCGAGCTGTTCACAGGATTCAAGCTTACCGATGAGAGGACGAGGTGGCAAATCCGTTTTTGTATCTGCGTTTCCTGCGCGGTGCTTATATCAAGCATTTTCGGCGCGTCCAAGCCCGTGTGGGCGGGGATAGCCGCAATGTCGGTCTGCTCGCCCTTTAAAGACACCGTTGGCGACAGGTCAAAGTTCCGTGTGTTGGGCAACATTTTCGGCTGTCTGCTGTTTATTGCATTTTACTTGCTGTTGCCGAACGAGCTGGTCGCGTACTTCGGCTATTTCGGCGGTTTCTGCGCGGGTTTCTGCGCGCTGTACGGCTGGCAGACTATTTTCAATACGTTCAGTGCGCTGTCCTTTGCATCCTCGGTTCTGGGTGTGTGGGGCGCGATAATTTTCAGAATACTCAATAATGCGTTCGGCGCGATATTCGCCCTTGCAATCGACAGGATTGTAGAGCCGCTACTGTTACTTCTCAGCAGAATACCCGTAAAAAAACGCAAAGTAGAGGACGGTTGAAAAGCCGTCCTTATTTTTCGCTATTGACAAATTCCGCGGAAATTTATATAATAGTAGGGTACTATATTTTTGAAGAGGAATATATGAAGATTTGTATTTTCGGCGCGGCTAGCGCGCACATAGATAATCATTATATTGCGGCGGTTGAAGAGCTTGGCGAAAAACTCGCTAAGCGCGGACACTCGCTTGTTTTCGGCGCGGGCGCAACCGGTCTTATGGGCGCGGCGGCGCGCGGCTTTAAAAAAGGCGGCGGCTTTATCCACGGTGTAATTCCCAAA
This sequence comes from Clostridia bacterium, assembly GCA_029054485.1. GTDB lineage: Bacteria > Bacillota > Clostridia > Christensenellales > Borkfalkiaceae > Coproplasma. The sequence continues at coordinate 1,341 of JAIDFD010000175.1, forward strand.
TTTTTCAGGGAAGAGGGAGTGGAAGTAATCTATGACGAGTGTGATAAAATGACCTTTACCGAAACTATGTCCGAGCGCAAAAAGATTATGGAGGACGAGGCGGAAGCCTTTATAATAACCCCCGGCGGCATAGGCACCCTTGAAGAGTTTTTCGAGGTGCTTACCTTAAAACAGCTCGGTCGTCACGGCAAGGCGATTGTTATGTACAATATTTCGGACTACTTTCAAAGTCTTGAAAAACTTTTGGACGAGGTCGCCGAGCGCAAGTTTATAACTTTCAAGTGCAACGAAATGTACGACGTTTTGTCGGACGGGGAAGAGATTATTTCCTACCTTGAAAACTACAAACCCGAAACGTGCGACTGGCGCAAGCTGAAAATAGGCGACTGATGATAAACGTAGCTTTCGTATGTCTCGGCAATATCTGCCGCTCGCCTATGGCGGAACTTATTTTCAAAAATATGATAGAGGAGAGGGAGCTTTCTTCCAGTTTCAACGTTACCTCTTTCGGTACGTCCGACTGCGAAGAGGGCAACCCCATTTACCCGCCCGCGAAAAAGACGCTGATTATGCACGGAATTGCGGGCAACCATATAGCCAAACAGATTTCGCTTTTTGATATAAAGAATAACGACTTTATACTCTGTATGGACAACAGCAATTATTACAACCTATTACAGCTTGCGGGCGAGAGCTACGCGCACAAGGTTTTCAAGCTTTGCTCGTTAACCGACAATCCGCGCGACGTCGCCGACCCGTGGTACACCCGCGACTTTGAAAGGGCTTTTGCGGATATTTCGGACGGATGCCGCGCTTTTTTGGAATTCGTCTTAAAAGACAGAGCAGAGGCGATAAACTACGACAAACGGCACTGAAACAGTTGTCACGCGGCAATTTAAGATGTTTTGTCCTTGCAATTCTACGGAAGTAAGCTGATATTACGCTCGCTGCGCTTTAAATATTAGCGAGGTAAAGTAATGGAATTAAAGAAGAAATTATATTTGGGATTTATTATTAAAATTTTAATTCCGTTTTTAATTTTATCTACTATATCTCTGATATTGTGTATCATATCGGTTGCTTGTTCGTTTTGGAGTAATGGCGGGAATTTGGACGTAATAATCTTGTTCTCGGTTATAGATTTTCTGCTTTTATCGGCTATACTTTTTGTTGCGTTTTATAAAGGTAATATTTACGTTTTCAATACTGAAAAAATTAAAGTTTATAAAAGAGAAAAGTTTGTTGAAGAAATAAGCGTTAACAATATAGAAAGCATACGCTATAAGCCTTTTAGATTACGTTATATAATAACTATATTTTTGGGTGAGCTATCGGATGGCGGAGCGTGGAAATTGCACGTCAAATTCAAAGATGGTAATAAACGTGAATTGGGCTGTTTCAGCAAAAAAGACGCAGAACAATTAAAAGAACTTTACGGCGAAATGTTTGTTATAAATTGATTGCCTAATATAATCGGTGCAGATTTATCTGCACCGATTTTAACAAACAAAAAACTGTGGCGTAAATTTATTGGTTAAAAAAGCACCGCCGTGCGCTCATAACGAGCCCACGGCCGCAAACATTTGAAGGTGGGGGAGCAGATTTTTTGGGTTTAGGTCTTTCCGGTTTTT
>JAIDFD010000176.1 GCA_029054485.1 Clostridia bacterium
TTTCGCACGCGTATATGCTTGACTTTGCCGACCCCGTAAACTTGCGCGGGGTATTAAAGCTTTTTGCCCTTGAATTTTTCGGACTGGACGAAAATTCCGCGGACGGCAAAAGACTTTTGGGCGGAAGTTTAGCAGATTGCAGGATATACCCCGATGAAGACAAAAAAATCGCGGCGGACGGCATAGCGGAAATTTTAGACGAGAGCGCAATGAAGCCCGTTGAGCGGGACAAAAAGCTGTTTATAATCTGCGGATTCGAGCAGGCTTCCGCGCTTCTGCAAAACAAGCTTTTAAAGACGCTTGAAGAGCCGAACGAGGGCGTTTACTTCCTCTTGGGGGTGACAAATCTTGCGCCCGTTTTGGACACGGTAAAATCGCGCGTGAAAAAGCTGACGATACCGCCTTTTTCCGAAGAGGAAATATTTGCCGCGCTACAGCGTGCGGGTGAAAATCCTCTGAACGCGGACGCGGCTAAAAGCTGCGGCGGAATTTTGGGCGCGGCGCAGAATATGGTGCGGGGCGGCTGGTTTAAAGAAGTAGTTTCCGCCGCACGCGAAATTTGCACAACTGCAAAAGTTCAGGACATAGGAGCGGTTGCAATAAAGCACGGCGATACAAAATACAAAACAGAACTTCTTACCCAAATGGGCATAATCTTTCACACCGCTTTGGTCAATAAATTAAACAGCGGCGGGGACGAGGTTTCAAAGCTATGGTCAACTCCCGCGCTGATATATGCGCAGGAAAGCCTTTCAAAAGCTTTCGCAGACGTGAAGTTCAACGCATTTTTTCAGGGGCTTTTATACGATTTTATGTTGAGGCTCACAGAGGAGAATAACAAATGGTTAAAGTTACGGCAGTAAACTTTAAAGAGGGCGGCAAAGTGTATTACTTTGCACCCGGCAAAGAACAATATGAAAAGGGCGCGGGGGTAATTGTTGAAACATCCGCAGGCAAGGAATACGCAACCGTGGTTGTTCCCGTCTGCGAAATAGAGGACGACAAAATCGTTTCACCCTTAAAGCCCGTCCTTCGCGTTGCCAATGCAAAGGACAAAGAAATATTGAAAAAGAACGCTGAGAAAAAGCCCGAGGCTATGCGCGTCACGCAGGAAAAAATCGCTAAGTTCAACCTTGATATGAAGCTTATCGACTGCGAGTTTGCATTCGACGGAAGCAAGGTAATTTTCTTCTATTCCGCACCTTCGAGGGTGGATTTCAGAGAACTTGTCAAAGACCTTTCTTCCACGTTCAAAATGAGAATAGAGCTTAGACAAATAGGTATCCGCGACGAAATCAAGATGATAGGCGGACTTGCCCCCTGCGGCAGGGAATGTTGCTGTGCGCGCTGTCTGCCCGACTTCAATAAAGTAACCATAAAAATGGCTAAAAATCAGGGACTCTCGTTAAACCCCGGCAAAATTTCGGGGCTGTGCGGCAGACTTATGTGCTGTCTCGGCTACGAGAACGATTACTATGCCGAAGCGGCGAAGCAGGTCCCCAAAATCGGAAGTGAAGTAGGCACGCCTGACGGCAGGGGAACGGTCGTAAACGTAAATATGCTTAAAATGCAGGCGCGTGTGAAGATAGAGGACAAAAAGAACGATATGTTCACCTATCACGACTACCCCGTTGACCAGCTTAAATTCAAGCGCGGCAATAAGTGCGCAAACGAATGTTGCGGTCAGAAAGAGGAACCCGTACCCGAAGAATTGAAAGATTTGCAGGACTGACGGCAAAAATTTTTGCTATCCCCTTTACAATTTAAAAATTCTGTGCTATAATTTTTGCATAATTTCGGACTTGGTCTGAAAAATAACGTATTAAAAAATAATTTGGAGGAACACAAAATGGCACATTCGATTACTTCCGAATGCGTAAGCTGCGGCGCATGCGCAGGTACCTGCCCCGTTGAAGCAATTAGCGAGGGCGCTGAAACCTACGTAGTAGATCCCGACGTTTGCATCGATTGCGGTGCTTGCGAGGACGTATGCCCCACCGGCGCAATCCACGCAGACTAATACATTTAAAATAAAAATAGCCGCCCGCGGTATGCGGG
>JAIDFD010000177.1 GCA_029054485.1 Clostridia bacterium
ATCAGCGACTTGCCCGTAAGGTGCATTATAACTCCGTCCCCGTCTGGTTCGATAAAGCTGTCGTGCTTTTCAGCCGCAAGTCCCGTAAGGGGCTGGAACCAGTGCGTGTAGTGGGTTGCGCCCTTGGAAACCGCCCAGTCTTTCATAGCCGAAGCCACCGCGCTTGCAATGGAAGTGTCTAACCGCTTGCCTGATTCGATTGTATCGCGCAGAGCTTTGTAAATCTCTTTGGGCAGTCTTTCTTTCTGGACTTTGTCGCCAAAAACGTTTTCTCCGAACAGTTCGGGAAGAGTCATAAATTTTTTATCTCCTTGTAAAGTATGGTTTTATTATATGCTAATTAATTTCAACTGTCAAACGCTTGCGCATTTTTAATCTTCGTCCGGATAATCGATTTTTGCGGGTTTTATCAAATGTGTGCTTTTCATATCGTTGCGCATTTCGTTAGGGTCCTCGGCAACGATACCGCGTTGAAGCTTGTCGTAGCCGTGTTTTTTGCGGATTTCGTCCACGCACCGCTCCACCTTTTCAAGCTTTTTATAGTTGCCTACGGTCTCATCGAAGGTGAGTTGTGATTTACCGTTATCGAACCCCGAAACGGTAACTCCCAGCGAGCGCACCTTAAAGGGCGGTTTCACGTTCTGCTCGAAGAGGTCGTAGGCGTGCCTTGCAATCTCGCCGCAGAGGGCGGTGTGGCGCACTTTTTTCTGTACGGAAAAATCGTTTAAATTACTGTCGCGCACCCATAGGTGAACGGTGTCCGCAAGCCCCTGACCCGACTCGCGCAGTCTTGCCGCAACGCTTTCGGACAAAACGTACAAAAGCCGTTTTATCTTTCTTAAATTGGTAACGTCCTCGGCATAGGTGCAGGAGTTGCCTATCGACTTCATTTCCCTTTTATCGTCCATATGGCGCACGGGATCATCGTCCTCGCCGCGCGCGTTTTTCAAGAGGGTCTGCCCCACTTTTCCGAACGTTTTATACATAACCCCATCGTCCGCCGCGGCAAGCCTTCCTATGGTGTCCAAGCCCATAGACTTCAATTTTTGGCAAGTGGCTTTGCCCACGAACAGCAAATCTTCAACGGGCAGACCGAATATGACCTGTTTATAATATGCCGCGGAAATAACCGAAGTGCCGTCCGGCTTTTTCAGGTCCGAGCCGAGCTTGGCATACACCTTGTTAAAGGACACCCCGCAGGACACGGTTATTCCCAGCTCGTCTTTTACCGCGTTTCTGATAACATCGCCCAGGTGCCGCAAAAACCCCTCGGAATAGTATTTTACGCCCTCCTTTTCGGTGTACTTTTCGCCGTTGTATTCGGGAAATAAAAGGGTGCTTTTTGAAATATCGAGCCAGCACTCGTCTATGCCGTAGTTTTCAATCAGGTCTGTAAACCGCGCGTAAATCGCCCTTACCTTTAACGAGTATTTAATATACAAATCGAAGTGCGGCGGAACTATAACGACTTTAGGGCATTTTTTCTGCGCCTGCCAGACGGTATCCCCCGTCTTTACGCCGAATTTTTTTGCCTCTTCACTCTTTGCCAGAACTATGCCGTGCCGCTCTTCCCTGCTTCCGCAGACGGCTACGGGCAGACCTTTAAGGTCGGGGTTCATTAACCTTTCGACCGAGGCATAAAAATTATTCAGATCGGAATGAATTATAATCCTTTCCATACTTTCCCTATTGCCAAAAATTATTTAAAATATTTCTGCGGCGCGCACCTACAC
>JAIDFD010000178.1 GCA_029054485.1 Clostridia bacterium
ATTTAAATGCGCATAAGGTAAGAAAATTGCTTGTCGCACCGCAAGCAATTTCGTAAAACAAATTTAAATGCGCATAAGGTAAGAAAATTGCTTGTCGCACCGCAAGCAATTTCGTAAAACAAATTAAATGCGTATAAAGCGAGTAAATTGCTTGACGGAAATAATAATAAAAAGTAAAATATAAAAGTACTACTAAAAAACTATTATAGGGACAAGCAATGTCAAAAAAGATTAAGCACTTATTTGTTGTTTTTGCGCTGGTCGTGGTCGTTGCGCTTTCCGCGGCGCTTTCGGCGTGTACGATAAAGACAAAACACCCGCGTGCGGCAATTACTATTGAGTTTAACAACGTAACTTATAAAATCGAGTACACTCTGTACAGAAATATGTATCCCCAGACGGTACAGCATTTTATCGAGCTTGCCGACGCGGGCTTCTATAACGATATGATAGTCCACAACTACACGGGTACCGAGTGGTACACGGGCGGATACTCATATGAGGATGCGGACGAGCATTTCGCTTACGCGACTGCGTTTGCAAACGGCGATATGACCGACTATCTTGACGAGTACTCCAAGGAAGAGAGCTATTACGACCTCGCTTCGGCGGGTACGCTTTCGCCCAGCGTTTACAAGCAGTTTACCTACGACGGCAAGGGCAACCAGATTGTCAAATCCGAGGACGCGCTTGCAACCCTTATCGGCGAATTTTCCGACAACGACCATATTATTAAAAACGGCGCGCTTACCGCGGACTACGGCGTTTTGAAAATGTACTATTACTCCAAGGGCGAGGGCTCGCAGAAAGCTACCATTAAAAACAGCTTCGGTCAGATTCTTGAACATGACTACAAGTACAACGCCGCAACCAGCATTTTCACGATACAGACTTCGACAAGTTCGGGTAACTCGGTGAACAGCTATGCAACCTTTGCAAGGCTGAGAAACGACAGCCAGAAAGACAAGCTTGACGCCCTACTCGAAGCGATTGCCGACTACGTCGACGAGTTTACCACCGCGGGCGGCACTTTCTCAAAATCGGTAAACACCACGGTTGACAAGTTTGATACTTTCGCGGAGGACGAGGGTCGCAATATTTCCACTTCGTTTAATATGACTTCGATGCCGATAATTATCCGTTCGGTAAAAATAACAAAGTATTAATAAACCTTCGGTTTAATCATGTATCTTAATTGCGTTATGTTGTAATTGAGTTGCGTTCCAATCAAACTTAAATTAAATATGCGGCGCGGGCTTTGTAAGCCCGCGCCGCTGTTTTTTTACTCTACGGGGGAAATATTCGTTATTTCCCCGTTCTGCATTTCCACTGCAAAATATTTCACTTCATAAAGGTTGCTTTTAAGCGGATACACAAGCCCCGCCGCGGTGAGGTTTGGGTGCAAAGCGTAAAACTTTTCGGTCGGCACGGTCACGCTTACGAAGTTTCCGAGATAGCTTTTCAAATCGCCCGCCTTGGGTTTTAAGCCATCGTCGAGGTATTTTACAAAGTCACCGCAGGTTAAAACGCTTTCAAAAAAAGCGAAGTGCGTTGCGTTCGGTTCGGGCGGTCGGGTTTCAACCGTTCTGCCGCCCGTCTGGGTCAGCCGGTCGCCGTCGTAAGAAAAATAGCACTCGGCTTTTGCCGCCGTGCAGGTCTCAAACGGCGCGCGCACGAAGAGGGTGTCGCCGAATTCGGCGGCTTCAACCGTGTTCTGGAATATGACTTTGCCGTGTTCTGAAATTATCACAAGTTTATTGCCGCCGTAAAGGGCGAGCACGTCCCGCCCCGCGAGTATATGCTGTTCGGCGCGGCAGTTTAAAAACTGCACGGGCAGTGGCGTCAGCGAGTATTCCGCCCCCTCGGACGAGAGGTAAACGCCGCCCTGCGAAAATACCGTGATAAGATTGCCGCAGAAACGGGTTTGAAAAACCGCCTGCAATTTTACGTCCTTATGCCCGTACTCGCGGATATAAACGAGAGCGTCGTTTTCCAAAAGGTAGACGTCTGCGAAGTCGGGCGGGCAGTCGAAAAATTCCCCGTCCAAAAAAAAGTTGACCGACTGCAGGTTTTCGCCGGGGACGATTTCGGCAAGCACCCTGTCGGCGGGGTCTAACTCTATATGCCGTTCAAAGCTGTCAATCCGCCCGACGTAAAGCCCGTTCAGCTTTAAAACCGCGGGCGTGCATGATAAAAAATACACTCTCATTTTTTTGTTCCTTTTTTATTATATAATGTATACACCGTCAAAATTATGTCAATATAAACTCTATCGGGAGGAAATAATATGAACAAAATAAACGGCTATACGGAAGAAGAGGCGAAGAGTTTGGTACATTTTATCTGCGCCGGCAGAAAGTCGGGCAGGACCCTTTCGGGTATGTTTGAGGATTACGCAAAAAAGACCGGCAGGGCGAAGGGCAGCGTAAGAAATTATTACTACGCGCTACTTCGTTCAGGCGGAGACGAGAGGGTTAAAAAGCTGTTGCGCGGCACGGGACTGAAAGCCGAAAAAATAACGTCCTTTTCCGAAGAGGAAACGGACGCTATGCTCAAAGCAATTTTGACCCAGAAGAGCAGGGGGATTTCGGTGCGCAGGGCGGTGTTGAACCTTGCGGGCGGCGATGACAAGCTGATGCTAAGATACCAGAACAAATACCGTAACGTGCTTGTCAAACAGCCCGAACGCTTGCAAAAACTTATGCGCGAGTGCGGAATAGACGGCGCGGACGATGCGCGTAAAAAGCTGGAGGACGAAATCAACGGTCTTTACGACAGGCTTGCAAGCTCGCTTAAAGACGAAAACAAGCGGTTGACCACGACCATAAAAAAGCTTATGGACGAAAACGCGCTTTTAAGATTGCAGATAAAAAACCTGTCATAAAGCCTTTGGCTTTGCGGCGTATCTTAATTGCGTTTGCTCTTGATTGGCTTGCCGCAAGTCAAAATAAAAAGCCGCCCGCGGTTTTTCCGCGGGCGGCTTGGTTTTATTTTGTTGCAAGATATCTACCGTAATTGGCAAGCTCGGCTTGACCTTTTTTATCAAGTTTGTCAAATATGCCCAAAATTTCCTTTTCGCTTTCCGAAAGCTCGCGCATTACGTTCACGCTTCCCAAATCGTCCTCGCGCTCCAAAAGATAGTCGCAGGTACATTCAAACACGTTCGCCAAAGCGACAATTATATCGGCTTTCGGTTCGGTAATTCCCTTTTCCCAAAGGTCAACCGACTTTTGACTGCAATTAATTTTTGCCGCCAGTGCGCGTTGGCTTAAATTGGCTTCGTTTCTCAACTGTTTGATTCTGAGCATATTTTTTCTCCTTTGAGTATGCTCATTATAGAATAAAATTACTCAAAACCGCTTGACAAAGTAATTCCTTACTCATATAATAAGAAAAAAAGAGTAATATATTACTCATAAAAAAGGAGAAAAAACATGAAAAAGGTAAAAAGTTTACTTATCACAACCATTCTCGCCGTTTGCGCGGCGATAGCTTGCCTTGCGTTTGCGGCTTGTAGCAACAACGATACAGCGTTGGAAGGAACCTATAAATTCAGTTCTATGACAATGACTATCGGCGAAGAAACCACTACCGTAAAAGCGGGCGAAGAGTTCAACGGCATCACCATTTCAAAAGATTATTTTGTTATGGAAATCAACAACGACGGTACGTTCAGCATTTCCAGCGCTATGGGAATAGACGAAGAAGGCACCTGGGAAGAAGAGGACGGCGTTTTGAAGCTTACCGCCGACGGCGAAACCATTGAAGCGGAACACAGCGGAAAAAC
>JAIDFD010000179.1 GCA_029054485.1 Clostridia bacterium
GGGGGTGTTGTTGTTTTCACCCCCCCGCGCCCCCCCCCCCCCCCCCCCCCCCCGCCGATTTTTTATTCTATAAGCCGTTAAATGTCGGCATTGTCGTAAAAGCCGTCTATATCAAAATTCCCGTTCTCTTCGCGCTGACGCATTATAGGCTTTGCTTTTGTAGTATCAACCGTCGTTGTGGTTGTAATCACCGCATCGGGCGGATACTCGCAGGGCACGCTGGTGTTTTCAGCTGTCTGCTGAGGAAGCTCGGCTATCGGAGCGGGTGCGGCTACAGTGGGAATGTTTACGGGCACAGCATTTCCGCCTTGATTAACAGCCTGCAACAGCGCAACCACAACTTCCGCAGGAATTGCGTTTCCGCCGCCCTGCATGCCGCCGCGCCAATATCTTTCCTCTGCCAGCATTGCGCGCTGTTCCGCCGCGCGAGCGCGTTCTTCAATTCTGATGCGCTCTTCCAAAAGTCTCGCCTCTGCCGCGCGTGCGCGTTCTTCCGCGTACATCGAGTGGTAATCACCCGCGCCGCCCGCCGCAGGCATATAGCCGCTCTGCGGTGCATTTTGGTTTGCCCTGAGTTGTACCAACTCCGCCTCGATTTTCGCAAGCGCCATTGCAACGTCGCCCGTCATCTGAGCAGGCGCCGCCATAACAGGCTGTTGTTGCTGTTGAGCGGGTTGCTGTACGGGTGCTTGTTGCTGTTGAACAGGCTGTTGCATAGCCATTGAAGCCATACCTGCGCCAACCATTCCCATTCCCGCCTGCATACGGATTTTTTCAAGCTCGGCTTCCTGCTTTGCTTTTGCAAGCTCGCGTTCCGCTTCGAGCTTTTCACGCTGTAACTGTCTTTCTTCCTCGCGCCGAGCCTTTTCTTCCTCTTTGCGGGCTTTCGCTTCAGCTCGCTCTTCCTTGCTCTTCCTGCGTTTGCATGCAACCGCAATTATGATTATAAGAAGTATCAGCAAGAATAATCCGATTAAAAGCCACGCCCATATAGGAAGCCCAAGCCACGTCTTAGTTACAAAGTCTTTGACGTTGCTCATCACCGCGCTAATTCCGCCCTTAGGTACCGAATAAGTGACTTTATCCGAAACTATCGTGCCGTTTTCAAATACAAAGTTACTTGCGTCCGCGCCCTCTAAGAATGCGTCCGTGTAGAATGTACTGCCCGGTTTGAACACGGGGTCTATTACTCCGCCCGCCGCGTCTTCATAGTAACGGTATCCCACGCTCAAATCTAGCGTGCCGTCGGCAACCATTGCCGCAAACTGTGCGGGAAGGTTCAAAACCGCTCCCTCACTACCCTTTAAGTTCCAAAGCGAACTGTCAAGAACGTAGGGGTTAATCTGCCACTTCAATAATGCAGCAGTATGTTCATCGTTAGCAAACTCTACTGAGTTTTCATAGCCCGTTACCACCGCTTTTACCGTTGCTTTCGTTGCCGTTTCGGTATCAGGCTCGCCTGCGGGTTTTTTGACGAATACATAGTTAAACTGGTCTTTAAGCGTTATTGTCGCCGTGTATACCGTACCCGCATCACGCTTTTCAAGCGCGTCTACCGTCATAAGCGTAGGGTCGTAGCCGTCAAGATAATCCGTAAGCTTGATATTTTCACCCGTGAAGATTATCTCGCGTCCGACTTCGGGTATATAAACCTGTTTGGGTACTATCCTGAAAGTAAGAGTCGTGGGGCTGAGTGCGTATGAACCCGATACAAACTCATCAAGTTCAAGTACGATATTGTACTCGCCCGCGTTCACAAGATACTCCATAAGCGCTGAAAGATTGCTTCCGTCCACCGTTACGGGCTCGCTCATCATCGCGCTTGACATAGTCACTTGCACGTACTCCATATAGTCGATTCCACCGCTCATCGCAGTGATGCCGAACTGTACAGAGCCGTATTCAACGTTGTTGTAAGTAAGCTCTACTTCGATTATCGACTTACTGCTGCCCATAGTAAATTCTTTGGTCGGTGTACCCGATAATTCAAACGAATCCTTTTGGGTGGCAATTATCGATGCTGTCGCGGTGACGGTGATTTCATTGTTTACGCTAGCCTGCTCGCCGATTTTCTTCAACGCCGCTTCGCCGGTACCCGTGTACAAGTAATCCTGACCGTTTTCGTCTTTCAACGTTGCGGTATAGGTATAAACTATGTACTGCGAATAATCTTTTCCGTCGGTAGTGGTTATTGCGGGCACAGAGAACGCCCTGCCGTCGGGCAAAGTTACCGTTATACTCGAATTCCAGTTTTTGATAGCTATCTGCTTTTTGGTTATACGCCACTCGAATCTAATCGAGTAGTCCGAGCCGTCTGCCGTTACGGGTGTTTTAAAACTATCGTTGAAAATTTCAATTTCCGCAATCGCGGTGTAATACTGCCCCTCCTCTGACTGCGCACTCTTTAAAACGTCACCGCTGTACGTTAATTTAATATCATTCACGTCATCGGGATCAAGACCTAAATTTGCAATATATTCGGGATCGATTCTCACCTGAACAAGGAAACTTGTATATTCGGGCGAACCGTCCGCAAAGTTTTTCCATGTCTGACCGCCGTCTGTCGTATACTGCCATTCCGCGTCCGCAAAATCAAGCTCGCGCGGCGTGATTTCCCATTCGAGTATGAGATAACCGTATTGATTGTCATTGCCGAGAAGATTGTCCTCAAACGCATAAGCGGGGTCTGTTATGTGAATTGCCACATAAGTTTTATATTTGCCTACCGCGCCGCAACCCGTCATAAGATTGCCTTCGGAGTCAACCGTCTTAAAGCCGTTTACAAATCCGCTGTTGTCGCTGTAATCGGTGTAAATATCCATATAGTCATTGCCGAGCGCGGTCACGAAATACTCTTTACCCAAAGTAAAGGGTAATTCAACCTGTTCGCCGCCGACCAACAAGTCTTTGGTTGCCGCTACTTCGCCCGTCTGACGGTATTTCCAGCTAAGGCTTTTTGCCGTGACTCCAGCGGGTTTTACGGTTATAGTATCGGTTAATTTATATACCTCGTCCGTTATAGTATAGTTTTCATTGTCTGCGCAATAGTTCGGGTCCGACTTATCGGTAATCAACCTTGCACACAGCGTATATGTACCCGTACCGGTGATTTTACTGATATCAAGTGAATTTCCCGCAACGATTGCCTGAGTGCGTTCAGTACCCGCATCATCGATGTAAGACAAGGACAGTCCTACGGTGTCACCATCGCAAACGGTAGGAATTAACGTAACCGTTCCCGCATCGCCCAATGCCCACTCCATACCATAATCCGTTGTGTCGTAGGTAAACGAAAGAGGCTTTTTATTTATGGTTATAGTTACGGTCTGGTCTGTGCTTGTAGTAACGTTGCCAACGCTCCACGTAGTATTTGCGGTATCTTTCAATTTGAAAATTACATCGTAACTACCTGCGTTTACCGCACTGAACTGCTTATTAGCCGCATTGTACACTAAACCGTCTGAGTAAACTCCGTTTCCATCGTCCGTTATACCGCTTGGACGGGCGATTTCCATAGTGCTTGTACTGAACTGATTGCTTATTAAATCAAAATAATAGTCCGAGCCTCTGTAAATCTTACCGCTGTCACCATCGCTTATTGTAGGCACCGTATACTCTTTACGTATAACAGTATAAGTAATTGTTTTGGGGTCTGTACTGCCATCGCTCCATGTAATTCCGTCTGCCAATGCGGTAGAATTCAACGCAAACGTTACTGTATATACGCCCGCAAGCGTGGGACTGAAAACGCCCGTAGTCAAATTCACATTTGCCATAGAAACGGGAGTAGCAAGCGCCAAACCGTCCAAAGCCGTACCAGTGACATCAATGGGCTCTACAAGTGCATGATTATAGGGCATATTAAAATCTATAGGCGAACCCGTATACGTTTCGGTAAAGATTGCGCTTCCAGAAACTGCAGGTTCAACCGCATTAACTACAACCGTTTCACTTGTCAATGAAAGATTACTGGTTACAATCATACTTCCAGATGCGCCATTGTAATTGTTGCCGCTATAATAACCGAAATAAGCCGTACAAGTTTTGTCGCTATCAGTGTTGTTGGTGTAAGTTATTTCGGGAATACTGACAGTAATTGAGTCACTGTACGGAACAGTGCCCCCCAAGTGCCCCACACTATACGTAGCAGAACATGTAGCATTACTACAATGAAAACTTAATGTTGAAGACTTGTCAGAGCCGCCGCTTTCCGAATCGCCGAAATACAAAATTTCCGTGCAAAGCGAAGCCCCCGTTGTCCCGGACTTTGTTGCCGTTATGCTAAGATCAAATACATATGATACTTTATACTCGGTATTAGCAGGCACAACTATCGCTGCTTCAAAAGTCAAATAGCCTGCATAACCATAAGCATTTGATGCCTTCACAGAAGATGCGGACATAGTACCTGATCCACCGCTGAAAGTGATAGTAGCGTAACTTGAATTTGCTGCCGACAGGGTTGCATAATTGATTGTAGGGTTTTGATTTGCAACAGTATATTTACCTACAACGTTTCCCGTAAACACTGATTGGTTAACCGGATAAGTTGCGGCATCGGCGTAGATTTTTTCAACTTTCGGCATAACAAAACTTACGCCAAGCGCAAGGGCGATTGTGCAAAGTAATGCTAAAAATACCGTCAATAAATTCCTTTTCTTTATTTTCATAGATGTTCCTCCTAAATCCCCTTAACCTGCCGCCGCACCATACGGCGCGGCGGCAAGCTTAAGAGAGGTTATCTGCAAACGCATTTTATGCGCGGATATGAGATGAACCAGTCTA
>JAIDFD010000018.1 GCA_029054485.1 Clostridia bacterium
CGCAACTCATCAAGCTGTTTGCTGTATCCGTCCTTTATATATCCTCCCTCTTTTAGCTGAATAGGCGCGTCCTCGCTTATCGCACTTTCAATAAGTTCGGTTACTGCGGATAAATCCAACATATTAGCGGACAAGTCTTTCAATATGCGGGAATTAAAACCCGAAAGTTGCATTTTTATGTTGGGTATCGCCGCAAGCGAACGCGCAAGAGCAATGCAATCCCTCGGCATCATTTTGTTGTTACTTATTTTGCCAGTAAGCCTTTCAATATCTTTTATACCCTTTAACAAGTCAACAAGCCCGAGTCTTATGACTGTAGATTTATATAACTCGTCTACACCGTCAAGCCTGTAATTGATATCCTCTTTTCTTGCGAAGGGATAAACAATACAGTTTTTCAAAAGTCTTGACCCCATTCCCGTCTGGGTCTTGTCCAAAAGCCAAAGAAGCGAACCGTAATCTTTACCCTCGCCCAAAGTTTTAACAAGTTCAAGATTTCTTACCGCCGTGCCATCGAGCTGCAAAAACTTTTCGTTTGCAAGGTACTTTACACCGTCTATATTTTTAAGCGCGTGCATCTGGGTTTCTTTAAGATACTCAATAAGCGCACCCGCGGCGCAGACCGCGTTTTTACTTTCCGAAACAGTAAAAGCAGACAGGGTTTTGGTGTTGAACTGTTCCATAAGGCATCTTTCCGCCGTAGCAAAATTAAAAGACCATTCCGGATAGCACGAAAAATGCGGCAAAATTCCGCGGGTTACCATTGGTTCGTTTTTGGTTTCAAAAAGGTAATTATCATTGCAAATAACCTCTTTTACTCCGAGTTTTGCCATATGCGAAGTACTTTGCGAAACACAATTAGCTCCCGAAAACTCGGTTGCGGACAGCTCGCCCGTTGTTATATCCGCCCAGGCAAGAGCTACGTTATCGCCGTTTTTGAACGCACAGCAGACGTAGTTGTTAGTCTTTTCGTTAAGATGCTCGTCATCGGTAATAGTTCCCGCCGTAACTACGCGCACAACTCCGCGCTCAACTATCCCCTTTGAAGCGGAAGCGTCCTCAAGCTGTTCGCATATTGCGACCTTTTCGCCTAGAGATACCAGCTTTGCGATATACTCGTCCGCCGCATGGAAAGGTATTCCGCACATAGGCGCGCGCTTTTCCAACCCGCAGTCTCTGCCTGTAAGCGTCAAACCCAAAAGATCGGCGCCCCTTACGGCATCGTCAAAAAACATCTCGTAAAAATCGCCGAGTCTGTAAAATATTATGCAATCCTTATACTTTTCCTTAACGGTGAAGTAGTGCTGCATCATTTGTGAAAGTGCCATTTTATTATCCTTATACGCGCTCGCCTATCAGAGATACGCCGTTCGCTTTGCTTATTTTTATATTGACAAACTCGCCGATAGCGTTAGTTTCGCTTTTAAAGTAACCCATTCTGCCGTAGCAGTCGCGCCCCAGATACATTCCTTTCTTCTTATCGTAGTCCTCGCAAAGAATTTCAACCGTTTTGCCAACGTAATTTTTTGTGTGTTCGCGTGTAAGCGAATTAACTAAATCGATAAGGCGCATAATTCTTTCTTTGCTGACCTCTTCGGGAATCTGGTCAGGCATTTTAGCCGCAACCGTTCCCTCGCGTTTCGAATAAACGAAGGTGAAAGCAGACGAATAATTTACCTCTTTAACAAGGTTTAAAGTAGCTTCGAAGTCCTCTTCGGTTTCACCGGGGAAGCCCACTATTAAATCGGTCGTAACGGCGCAATCGGGAACGTGTTTTTTAAGATAAGAAATTTTGGTAAGGTAGTCCTGCGCAGTATATTTTCTGTTCATTGCTTTCAACACAGCGTCAGACCCGCTCTGCACGGGAAGATGCACACAGTGACAGATTTTTTCATTTGCAGCGATTACCCTTGCCAGTTCTTCTGAAAAATCTTTTGGGTGACTGGTCATAAAGCGCAGTCTGAATTTTCCGTCCAAATTTGCAATTTTTTCAAGTAATTGCGGAAAAGTTACGTTGTCCGAGCCGTTGCCATAGGAATTCACGTTCTGACCTAAAAGAGTGATTTCTTTATAACCCTCTGCAAGTAAACGCTTAACTTCATTGATTATGTTTTCCGAATGCCTGCTCCTTTCCCTTCCGCGGACGAACGGCACTATACAGTAACTGCAAAAATTATTACAACCGTATGTAATATTTACCCACGCGTTCGGGTAGCTTGTTCTTACGGGATTATCCCCCTCGCAGACAAGCCCCTCGTCACTATCGATTTCGATTACGGCTTTTTTCTGCTTTTGCTTTAATAAAACATAATCTTTCAGCTTATGCAGATTGTGAGTTCCGAAAATTATATCCACATAGGGGAATTTTTCGTGCAGGTTATCCGCCTTTCCTACCTGTTGAGGCAGACATCCGCCGACCGCGATAATCAACTCTCTATTTTCGGCTTTCAGTTTTTTCAACATTCCGATATTTCCGAAAGCGTGGTTTTCCGCGTTCTCTCTAATACAACATGTATTGAAAACAATAATATCGGCTTCAGAGAGCTCCCCGCAGGGAACATAACCCAATTCACTCAGCACGCCCGCGATTTTTTCTGACTCGTGAACGTTCATCTGACAGCCGTACGTTACGATTTTGTAAAATTTCTGTTTTGACATATAAAACAATTATACTATTTCAACAGTTTTTTTTCAATAGATTTGCAACAAATATTTAATTTTATAAATACTAATTTTAATGACTAAATTTTTGAAAATTTCTGCAATTATAATTTTAAGCTTTTTTGTTATTATCGGCGCTTTGTTTATGGTTTACGGAATTATAACAAAAGATGCCAAGCTGGACGCCAACAAACTTGTAGGCGCAGGACAAAACGTAATAATTTACGATGACGATGGAAACGAAATAACCAGCGCATCGTTAGACGCGCAAGCAAAGAGCGTTGCCGTTAAGGATTTAAATCAGGACACAATTAACGCCTTTATTGCTTCCGAGGACAGAACCTTTTACTCGCACCACGGATTGAACTATAAAAGAATGATCAAAGCCTTTTTTACCAATCTGAAAGCCGGCTCGTTTAAAGAAGGCGCTTCAACCATAAGCCAACAGCTTATAAAAAATACACACCTTTCAAACGACAAGACGATTAAAAGAAAGCTGAAAGAAATCAAGCTTACATTACAGCTTGAAAAGCGTTACGAAAAAGACGAAATTTTAGAAATGTATCTTAATACCATTTATTTCGGTCACAGCTGTTACGGGTTACAAAGCGCGGCGGAATTTTATTTTAATAAAAAAGCCGAGGAGCTTACACTGACGGACAGCGCAACCATAGTCGGGCTTTTATCCTCGCCAAACAATTACTCCCCTTTTAAAAATCCCGAAAAAAGCCTTTCAAGAAGAAACCTAGTTTTGAAAAGCATGCTTGACTGCGGTTATATCGACAAAACGGTGTACACGCAAAGCGTCAACGAACCGCTGGGTGCAGTTCAAACCTCCGCAAGCTCGAAATACGGCGACTATATAAACGCGGTTTTCGATGAGCTGGAAGAAATCGATTTCAACTATTATACTCTTACCAACGGTTGCATTATTAAAACCTATCTGGACACCGAAATGCAACAGCTGTTAGAGCAGACCGACTACCCTTGCGACAACGCCGCAAT
>JAIDFD010000180.1 GCA_029054485.1 Clostridia bacterium
GTTCGCCGTAGCAGACGTAAGCTCGATACACAGCTTGTATTCACCGGAACTCTCTATCTGTGATACGTCCAAAGTCATTGCACTGCTGTCTATACCGGTTGTTAAAGGATTGGCTGTATCGCCGTCCTTGATATAGTACATATTCAATACAAAATCAGGCACATAACCCGCGGCGGTTATTCCACTCGATGCCGTTACAGCTATATTTGCTGTTTCACCCAAGCCCCAGCTGGGACTTGTGTTCGCCGCTGGGGTCGTTGTTATAGATATTTCTTTCTTGTTTATCGTTATCGTCTTAGACTGGTCTGCCGTAGTACCGTTACCTACGTCCCACATATAATTGGCGCTATCCATATGGAAAAAGACCGTATATGTTGCCGCTTCTGTTGCTTCAAATTTCTCGTTTGTCGAGTTCCAGATTACATTTGCATTAGTAACATTTGATGTCAATTTCGTTTGAACTACGCTCATAATTGTAGCATCAAAATCGCTCAAAGCAAATTCACAAACATCAAACTTATAAGTTGTCGTTGAATTCAAAACAGACGGAACCTTAATTGGTTTAGGCGTAATTTTGAAATCAAAATATCTGACAGTATCACTCTCATCGCCGTTGCCCTTGCTGGCATCCGGCGTGCCATCAAATTTAAATATTCCATTTGCAGCAGCTTGCGAAGTCAACTCAACCTTAACTGTATAAGTACCTACATCAGTCATAGGCGTTGTAAGCTGAGTTAATGTCATAATACTGCTGTCATACCATTCTTTGTCAGCAGCGGCTACATCGGCAATCGACTGAGGATTGTTGTTGTATACTACCGACACGTCCTCGGGTGTATCTGCTGTAACTCTGGATATAGTGATGGTAATAGCTGGACGCACTCCAAAGCTATTGTCAACAGAAAGGTGTACTGAAGATGAACCATCTTCAGCCAAAAGGTAAGCATTGTAAGCACTGGTAGGGCACGCCGTACTCGTCCAGCAATATGATCCTACTGATGCCCAATGAACACTTGTGCACCCCCACAAGCCACCGCCTTGCACCTCTTGTAAAGAAGGCAACCATAGATTATCCCCATAGTCACCGCCAGCGACAACATGCTTTGCGTAATCGCCACCCTCTACAAATCCCATAAAAGCATTAAACGCCACAGGGGCACAAATTGCTCTTGGGGATATGGATTGTTCATGATTTTCATATCTCGTAGGTGGAGTGGTACCACTATAATTGCCATAATAAACACCATTGTCCGAGGTCTGACCGGCATTTATCGCTGAGCGAATCCAACTGTAACGATAATCATTATTGGGTTGAGTAAGTACCGCCGTGGATGACGAATAAGTTCCATCAGAAAAAGGGTATGGTCCAACCCCATTTTTTAGCCAAAGCGTAAGATTTATCTTTTCTTCGCTTGCATTTGCTAATACCGGAAACCACTCATATCCACCCAAAGATACTGTGTAACTACCAAAAGTACTGGCATTAACAGATGCATCGTTATAGTAAAGATCATAACTCATTGCACTGAAATCACTATACTTTGCAGCAGCTGCTAATGCTTCAAGTTCAGAATTTGAAAACGGTAAAGAAGTCGATGCACTTGCTGTTTTTATATTGTTTTTAGGCATTGCAAAACTTACACCCAATGCAAGCGCAACGGTGCAAAGTAATGCTAAAAATACCGTTAATAAATTCCTTTTCTTAATTTTCATAAATGCTTCCTCCTAATCCCCTTAACCTGCCGCCGCACCATACGGCGCGGCGGCAAGCTTAAGAGAGGTTCTCTGCATCCGCAAATTGCGCGGATATCAGATGACGTGGTCCTAAAAAATTGCAACAAAAAAAGTGTGGCTCCGAAGAGACACACTCTGCTATGTAGTATCTCTTACGGTTACCACACCTAATCAACCAAAATCAAGAGTCAACACATTAAGCGTAACATTTATAAGATTTTGTTTCCAAGAGATACTAAACGCAAACGCGCTTAGCATCTTACAAATATTACGCAATATTAAATTTTAAAAAATAAAAGACCCCCTATAGATTTAGTTGATTAAATGTGGTATCGCAAGTATAGCACAACAGTTCAAATTATTCAAGAGTTTTCGACAAATTTTTAAAACTTGTGGTTTCCAATTTTTTCAACCACAATATATTGTGGTTTGGTCGGGCAGTTGCATATTTTAACCGCTCTTTTTTAACTGATTGTAAATATAAAACCGCCGTCCGCGCTT
>JAIDFD010000181.1 GCA_029054485.1 Clostridia bacterium
CTATACGATTAAACCCGCCGAAAGAAGCCGCTATCTGATCCTGCCAACCGCCGTCCTCGTTACAAAGTTTTCTTTCTAAATAAATTGCGTCATCGGCAAGTTGTTTTTTTGAACGGTATTCGCCCTTTAAACAATAAAAAGCATTCAAAAGCCCCACGGCAAAAGTACTTGATGTGCCAAGCCCGCTTCTTGCCGGAAGATCTGCGTCATATGCGATGTGTAATTCTTTCATATTAAGCATCTTCATGGCATTACGGACCATTGGATGCTCCATATCGTCTATCTTTGATATTCTTTCACTTTTAGAGTAAATAAGTTCGGTAGTGTATTCAAAAAAGCGAGGCAGGTGCCTTACTGTGACATAAACGTATTTATCAAAACTGGTTGAAAGAACTGCCCCTCTGTATTTTTCAAAAAACTGAGGAAGATCTGTTCCGCCGCCAAAAAAGCTCATCCGAAACGGAGTCTTTGTAATTATCATAAATTAATCCCTCTTATTTTGCATACTTAAATATTAGAAATTTGCAGAAAACGACAATTATTGATATTATTTATTATACTACACACTATTATATAATGCAAGTTTAAATATTCGATTTGCTGTTGAATGTTGTCATAATTTTTCATTACTTTTGAATTTTTTTGCCCATAATTATTATTGCCTTTTTGTAATAAAAAATTGCTTTGCCTATAATTAAAGCCTTCCGTGCTACGGAAGGCTTTATAATTTTATTACTCCGACAAGTCTATTACCGATTCGATTTTTTGTAAGGTTAAATCCAGTCCCTGTCGGGTCTCGGAAGAGGTTGCGAGAACGTCGCCCGCGCCGCATTTGAAAGCCGTTGCGATGTTTTGCACGCTCCTACCTATCTGCGCGCGCGAGAGTTTATCCGCCTTGGTCGCAATTACGGTGAATGGAATCATATTGAAGTACAGATACTCCACCATCTGCCTGTCGTCCGCGGTGGGGTCGTGGCGTATATCGCAGGCGCAAAAACGTGGTCGGCGCATTTTTCTGCGAAAAAAGTTTCCAAAAGCCGCGCCCATTTGTCTTTTTCCTGTTTGGAAACGCGGGCAAAGCCGTACCCCGGCAAATCCGCCAGAATAAACCCGCCGAAGTCAAAGTAGTTTACAAGCC
>JAIDFD010000182.1 GCA_029054485.1 Clostridia bacterium
GATTTACTATTTACTAATTATTATAAATGTTGTATAATAAGCTATATAATTGCGCCTGAAAAAATTTAGTATGCAATTTTCGGACGGAGTATGAAAAACGGACAATCCGCTGCCAAAAAGATAGCTACTCTTGCGATTTTTACCGCGTTGAGTTTAATCGCTTTTATTATAGAAAACCAGTTCCCCCCTATGTTTTTTCCGGGGGCGCGTATGGGGCTTGCAAATATTTTTTCATTTGCCGCCCTTATTATGTATTCGCCGTGGGAAGCATTTGTAATTATCGCAATCCGCACGGGACTGGGCGCGGTCTACGCGGGCAACCTTTCCGCCCTCTTATACTCGTTTACCGGCGGAGTCGTTTCTATGGCGGTGTCGTCCGTTTTGATTTATGCCGTCTATCCGCGCGTTTCGGTTTTGTCCGTAAGCATCGCCGCGGCGGTGGCGCACAATATAACGCAGAACATCGTTTTCGTTATTCTTTCGGGCACAACGCTGACCTTCGGCTATATGCCCTACCTCATTTTATTAGGTATTCTTTCGGGCGCGATTGTCGGCGGCGTTATTATGCTTATTTTCAAAAAAGTGCCTATGAGCGTGTTTGAAAGGGCGATTTATAAAAAGAACAAAAAGGTTTAGTCTGCCAAAGGCAGTTTAAATAAACGTATTAAAAAAATAAGGAGAGAATTTTTCAGTGAAAGCAGTAAAAGGAAAATACTACTTCGGCGGAATTCACGTCAAGGATATGAAAGACATATCCAAAAATTCCGCTCTGGAAGTATTGCCTGAGCCTGAAACGGCGGCGATTTCCTGCTCGCAGTCTATTGGCAAACCCTCTGCCCCTTGCGTGGAAGTGGGACAAGCCGTAAAGCAGGGACAGATTATCGCAAAAGCCGAAGGCGTTGTTTCCTCAAACGTTTTCGCGAGTATCGCGGGAACGGTCACGGAAATCAAGGATCTTAAAGGTGCGGGCGGCGCGGACGAGAAGTATATTTTCATTAAGCGCGGCGAAAAAGCCGAAAAGGAGTTTTTGAAACCCCTTACTTCCCCCTCGGCGGAAGAGATCAGAGAGAGAATTAAAGACGCAGGCATCGTTGGTCTTGGCGGCGCGGGTTTCCCCACGGCGGTTAAGCTCAACCCCTCTACCCAAATCGACACATTAATTGTGAACGGCGCGGAGTGCGAACCCTACCTCACCTGCGACTACCGCCTTATGCTTGAAAAGACGGACGAAATCGTCCGCGGCGCAAGGTACGCCGCAAAAGCGTTGGGCGCGGAAAAAATCGTAATCGCGATAGAGGCAAACAAACCCGACTGTATAGCCCTCTTTGAAAATTACGAGGATATTCAGCCCGTAATACTCGCCAAAAAGTACCCTATGGGCGGCGAAAAACAGCTTATCTTTGTGACAACAGGCAGAAAGGTCGGTCTCGGCAAACTGCCCGCCGACGTCGGCGTGGTCGTCCAGAACGTGGCAACCTGCTTTGCCGTGTGCGAGGCGGTAGAGCTTGGCAAGCCCCTCTTTGAAAGGGTTGTGACCGTTTCGGGCAAGGGCGTAAAAGAGCCGAAGAACATTTGGGTTAAGCTCGGCACTCCCGTAAAGGATATAGTCGACTTCTGCGGCGGAGAGTTGGATACACCTGTAAACGTAGACAGATTAACACCAGAAGAAAAAGAGAAATATTTAAAAAAGCAGAAGCGCGAAGAACAGAAATTAATCAATAAGCAGAAACGTGAAGAACAGAGATTAATTAAAAAGCAGAAGCGCGAAGAAAAGCGATTAATCAAAAAGCAGAAGCGCGAAGAAAAGCGACTTGCAAAAGAAGCAAAAAAAGAAAGCAAAAAGCCGCTTACCGAAGCACAGTTATTAAAAAAGAAAAAGCGTGAAGAAAAACGATTAATCAAAGAACAAAAGCGTGAAGAAAAACGGTTAATTAAAGAACAAAAGCGTAAAGAAAAACAGTTAATTAAAGAGCAAAAACTTGAAGAAAAAAGGCTTGAAGCGATTAAAGTCAAAAAAGTTGTTCAGGGCGGACCTATGACCGGTACGGCTCTTGCAACCTACAACGATTACACCCACAAGACCACCTCGGGTATATTACTGCTCAGAAAAAGCGAGGCGGCTGCGGAAGAACCCACCCCCTGCTTAAACTGCGGAATGTGCGCGGACGTCTGCCC
>JAIDFD010000183.1 GCA_029054485.1 Clostridia bacterium
ACTCATGCTCATGCTCTTGATTTCCGCCGCCGAACAAACTGCAAGCGGCCGCCCCCAAACCACAACCTGCCGCACAAATCAATGTTAAAACAGTAAGTAATATTTTCTTATTCATTTTTTACCTCCGCTTAAAATAATAAAAGGCAGTGCTGAAATTTTCAACCACCTTTTATTTACATTGTGCATATTTAAGTTTACATATTAAAAGCCGCGCTTAGCCGCGCGGCTTTCTGCCTTTTTTGTATAACGCTATTACCACTCCCGTAACTATGCTGAAAATTACAACCGCTATCACGACGATCATTGGAACTATTATCGTCCGCAATACGGGGTCGTCGTCCAAAGTCAACGCAAATATGAAAACTATCGTGCATATAAGTCCCATAAAGGCAAAAAAACACACGGTAGAAATTATCAAAATTTTCAGCCACAGCCTTTTTTTCACAGGCTTTTCGGGCGGTTGAATTTCACGTTCGTTTTCAGCCGCAGGCGGCGCGCAACCCAAAAGCGAGTCCGCGCTCACCCCGAAAAAGGCACACATAGCCGAAATGTTTTCCGCATCGGGAACACTTTGCCCGCGCTCCCATTTTGAAACCGACTGGCGCGAAACGTAAAGCGCGTCGGCAAGCTCTTCCTGCGAAAGACCCTTTTCTTTTCTCAGCAAGCTGATTTTTTTACCTATGTTGTCCATATTATTTTACACAGTCTTTGTAAAGCGGAAACTGCTTACAGAGCGCCGCAACTTCCTTATTAACGCCATCAAAGCAGGCTTCGCGCTTGTCGATTACTTCCGCAATCAACCGAGCAATTTTGCGCGCCTCGCCCTCTTTCATTCCGCGCGAGGTCATAGCAGGCGTACCAACGCGTATGCCCGAGGTCACGAAGGGCTTTTCCTTGTCAAAGGGAACGGCGTTTTTGTTGACCGTGATATGCACTTCATCGAGGTATTCTGTAAGCTGTTTACCCGTGATATTTTTGCTTGCGAGCTTTAACAGAATGAGGTGGTTATCCGTTCCGCCCGAAACCATTTCAACGCCCAGTTTTTTAAACTCGTCAGCCATAGCCGCCGCGTTTTTGACAATCTGTTTCTGATACTCTTTAAACTCGGGCGAGAGTGCCTCTTTGAACGCAACCGCCTTTGCCGCGATAATGTGCATCAAGGGGCCGCCCTGTATTCCGGGGAATATCGCCTTGTCAATCGCCTTGCCCCACTCTTCTTTGCACATAATTACGCCGCCGCGCGGTCCGCGCAGGGTCTTGTGCGTTGTGGTGGTTACAAAGTCGGCATAAGGCACGGGGCTGGGGTGAAGTCCCGCCGCGACAAGCCCCGCAATGTGCGCGATGTCAACGAACATTAACGCGCCGCACTTATCGCAAATTTCGCGTATGCGCTTGAAATCAATAACTCTCGGATACGCGCTCGCGCCCGAAATTATAACTTTGGGTTTGCACTGCAACGCGATTTTTTCCATCTCATCGTAGTCGATAACTTCCTCGCCCTCGCTTACGCCGTAAGGAACGATATTGAAGTACTTGCCCGAAATATTGACGGGCGAGCCGTGCGAAAGGTGTCCGCCGTGGGCAAGGTTCATTCCCATAACGGTATCGCCCGGCTGACAGGTTGCAAACAGCACCGCAAGGTTTGCGCTCGCGCCCGAATGGGGCTGAACGTTGCAGTACTCGCAACCGAAAATTTCTTTAAGGCGGTTACGCGCCAAGTCCTCGGCTATATCCACAAACTGACAGCCGCCGTAATAGCGGTGGTCGGGGTAGCCCTCGGCGTACTTGTTGGTAAGGTGACTGCCGGCAGCCGCCATAACCGCAGGGGAAACGAAGTTTTCGCTTGCAATAAGCTCTATATTGTTCTGCTGGCGGAAAAGCTCTTTTTTCAGCGCTTCCGCAACTTCGGGGTCGGTCTTTTCAATTAGGGATATATCTATCATAAC
>JAIDFD010000184.1 GCA_029054485.1 Clostridia bacterium
CAGCTCCAACGGCTACCATGTTAATCCCGTAATAATAAATCCGAACAGAAAAAGCAGATTAAATGACAATCTTATGCTGTTTTTTACAGGATTTAAAAGGTATTCGGCAGAAATTCAAAAATCAACTATTTATTCAATGGATGATAAGCAAAACGAATTATTCCGAATGCTCGATTTGGTTGATGAAGCACAACGCATTCTTGAAAACAATGAAAGCGACTTGGATGAGTTCGGCAGATTGCTTGATAAGACTTGGCGGTTAAAAAGGCAGACAGGCAATAAAATTTCCACCGACACTATTGACGAACTTTACGAAAAAGGAATTCGGGCAGGCGCTTTGGGCGGTAAACTTCTTGGCGCTGGCGGAGGAGGATTTTTGCTTTTTTACGTCCAGCCTGAAAAGCAGGAAAGCGTGAGAAAGGCTTTATCGAATTTAATGGAAGTTCCTTTTAAATTTGAGAGAAGCGGAACCCGGGTAATTTATTACACTCCTGAATTTTTTGATAAAAGTACAAGCATAGAGGATTGAAATGAAAGTAGTAATAATGGCCGGAGGCAGGGGTACGCGGATTTCTACTGTGGTAAGCGATATTCCCAAGCCGATGATTAAAATTGCCGGTAAACCTGTTTTGGAGCGCGAAATAGACTGCTTGCGAAATCAAGGATTTACCGATATAATTATAACTGTCGGCTATCTTGGCAATATTATTACAGACTACTTTGGAGACGGTACAAGATTCGGCGTAAATATTGAGTATTATGTTGAAGATGAACCGCTGGGGAATGCAGGGGCGCTTTTTAAATTAAAAGATAAACTGAAAGAAGATTTTTTGCTTTTAAATGCAGATGCTGTTTTTGAAATTGATTTTAACAGATTTGTAAATTATCATAGGCGCAAAGGCGGATTGGTAACGCTTTTTACGCATCCCAACAGCCACCCTTATGACAGCGGACTCATTATAGCCAATGAGGACGGTTCGGTACGGCAATGGCTCGCAAAGGAAGATAATAGACCGGATTATTACCGCAACAGGGTAAATGCGGGTTTACACGTTATTTCTCCCGAGATTTTAAATGCGGAAATAAAAACTCCGAAAGTCGATTTGGACAGACAGCTTTTAAAGCCTTTGTCTGGTAGCGGAAAGATGTTTGTTTACGACAGCCCCGAATACGTCAGGGATATGGGGACTCCGGAACGCTATGAATCAGTTTGTAAAGATTTCGAAAAAGGCATTGTTCAAAATAAAAATTTAAAAAATAAACAGAAAGCAATTTTTTTAGACAGGGACGGAACGATAAACCGATATGTCGGTTTTCTTAAGAATATAGAAGATTTTGAACTTTGCAACGGCGCGGCTGCGGCAATTAAAAAGATTAATGACAGCGGATATCTTGCGATAGTTGTTACAAACCAACCCGTGATTGCGCGCGGTGAAGTAACGTTTGAAGAGCTACGGCGCATCCATAACAAAATGGAAACGCTGCTCGGCTTACAAGGTGCATATCTGGACGGAATATATTTTTGTCCCCATCATCCTGATAAAGGATTTGAGGGTGAAATTCCGGAACTTAAATTTGATTGTGAATGCAGAAAGCCCAAGTCCGGTATGCTTATAAAAGCGGCAGATGATTTCAATATTGATTTGTCGCAATGCTGGATTGTCGGCGATGAAGAGAAAGACGTTTTGTGCGGTAAAAACGCAGGATGTAGAACGGTTATTATCGGAAATGACGTTACAGCTGATTTGCAAGGAAAAAATTTGCTGGATTGTATTAATAAAATTTTGGGGCGTATATGAAGAAAGAATTGCAGGCGCATATAGATAAATTGACAAACCGCTATCCCGCATTGTTCTCGTGCAAAGAAGAGATAATTAACGCCTATAACATCATCGAAAAAAGCTATGAGTCCGGTCATAAATTTTTGTTGGCCGGCAATGGCGGGAGTTACGCAGACAGCGAGCATATCGCGGGGGAACTGATGAAAGGATTTAAGCTTCCAAGGAGATGCTCGAAAGATTTTGCTGCAAAATTAAAAGAGGTTGATTCGGTACGCGGAGCAGAGCTTGCGGAAAGGTTACAGGGCGGCTTGCCGGCAATATCTCTCGGCGGACATCAGGCTTTGAATACTGCGTATTTAAACGACGTGCAGGGGGGAGAATATTTAACGTTTGCCCAGCAGGTGAGTGTATTAGGGCAAGAGGGTGACGTCTTATTGGGAATATCCACTTCGGGTAATTCTAAAAATATTTTGTATGCAACTGTTGTGGCAAAAGCAAAAGGTTTGAAAGTTATAGGGCTTACAGGAGCTAATGGCGGCGAACTCGCAAAAGTTGCAGACGTAGCCGTAAAAGTGCCCGAAACTGAAACCTATATGATACAGGAATTGCACCTGCCGATTTACCATTGTTTGTGTTTAATGCTTGAAGAAAGATTTTTTGGTTAAACAAATGAAGAAGATTCGATTTTTGAACACGTTTGTAAATAATTGTACCATGCAAGAATGTCTCGATGAATTCGACGAATTACTTTCGGCAGACAAAAAGTCTTATGTGGTTGCAGTGAATGTGGACGTAATAATAAAAATAGAAAACGATGAGCTGTTAAAAAAAATTACCGATGATGCAGATATGGTTCTCGTTGATGGTAAACCGCTGATTTGGATAGCGAAAAAACACGGCAAACCTATTACAGAAAAAGTATCAGGTTCCGATATGGTGCCTTTGCTGTGCGAAAAGGCTGCGGGGAAAGGCTATTCTATTTTTATATTGGGCGGCAAAGACGGCGTTGCCGATAAAGCTAAGCACAACTTAGAGAAGCTTTATCCGCAGATTAAAGTGGTGGGAACTTACGCGCCGCCTTTGGGCTTTGAAAAAGATGAATTAGAGACGGCTAAAATAAATAGTTTGATAAGCAGCGTGCAACCGGATATACTTTTGGCGTGCCTTGGATGTCCCAAACAGGAAAAATTCATCTACGGAAATATTGATAAATATGATGCAAAAGTTTCGGTTTGCGCGGGTGCAACGGTTGATTTTTTAGCAGGGAACATTAAGCGTGCGCCGAAGTGGATGAGTAACATCGGGTTAGAGTGGTTGTACCGCTTTTTTAAAGAGCCCGGAAGATTGTTCAAAAGATACTTTGTAGATGATATGAAGATTTTTAAATTAGCAAAAAAGTACAAACCGAACAAAAAGGATCTTAAGGGGAACGTTAATGAGGGAGATAGTTGAATTAGATGAGCTGAAAATGCTTGAGCTGGATATAATGAAAAAAATTCATTTATTTTGCGCAGAGCAAAACATAAATTATTATCTTTCCTACGGAACTTTGATTGGCGCGGTAAGACATAACGGATTTATTCCTTGGGATGATGATATAGATATTCATATGCCGAGACCCGACTATGAAAAGTTTTTAAAAACTTTTCCCGACTTTGCAAAACAGAACGGTTTAATGGTTGTTAACCGTAATACAAAGCCTTATTACGGAAGATGCTTTTCAAAGGTTATAGATGTCAATACGTTATTGGTAGAACCTCAATATAAGACTGATGACCCTATTGGGGTTTTCGTTGACATCTGGCCCTTGGACGGTTTGCCCGATGGAAAAACAAAGAGAAACTTTTATAATAGATACACTTCTTTTTTAGCGAAACTTATACTTGCTTCTTCAATGAAATACGATAAAAATTTGAGTTTTTTCAAAAGAACGGCGATTGTTTTTGCTAAAAGCTTTAAGCCGCATAAACTGTTAACTAAACTTGAATCAATAGCAAAAAAATTTCCTTTTGACAGTTGTAATTTCATAAAATGCTATTCGTCAGGAAGATCAATTTTTAAAAAGGAAGAATTTTCGGAAAAAGTTTTAATTCGGTTTGAAGATACTGAGTTTTATGCTCCGGTCGGCTATGATTCTGTTTTAAGAAAAATATATGGTGATTATATGGAGCTTCCCCCATTGGAGAGTAGAAAGCCGCATCATATTATGAATACTTATTACAAAGAAAATTCTGACGGGTGAAATTAATAAATAATAATTTTAGTTGTGGTTGTATAAATGTCGAGAAAAAATTTTTGCCTAAACAA
>JAIDFD010000185.1 GCA_029054485.1 Clostridia bacterium
ATATTTACGAGGCAAAGGCGGCTGTTATCGCCGTGAAAGAGTGCGGAAATCTGCCGATTTTCGTAAGCTGCGTTTTCGGTGAGGACGGCAAGACTATGACGGGCGCGTCCCCCGAGGCGGCAGTTGCTCTCTTCGAGGGACTGGGAGTTTCGGCTCTCGGTGTAAACTGCTCGCTTGCGCCCAAACAGATGAAAGGGGTTGTGGAACGGCTTTTAAAATGCTCGTCCACGCCGGTGATAGTAAAACCCAATGCGGGACTTCCGCAACTTATAAACGGCGAAACAATTTACGACCTTTCCGCAAAAGATTTTTGCGATGATTTGGTTTACCTCGTAAAACTTGGCGCAAGGTGCGTGGGCGGCTGTTGCGGTACCTCGCCCGAATATATCGCAAAACTGTCTGCGGCGGTAAAAACGATTTTGCCCCTGCCTGTGACAGATAAAAAACTAACAGTAGTTTCTTCCTACACTCACCCCGTTTACTTCGGCGGCGAACCCGTGCTAATCGGCGAACGCATAAATCCCACGGGCAAAAAGCGTTTGAAGCAGGCGATTGCCGAAGGGGATATAGGCTATATTTTAAACGAAGCCGTAACTCAGGCTGAGCGCGGCGTTCACGCGCTGGACGTAAACGTTGGCTTGCCCGAAATCGATGAAGCCGCAGTTTTACCCGCCGTAATCTCTGAAATTCAGGCGGTAACCGACCTTCCGTTGCAGATAGATACCTCAGACCCCGCCGCAATGGAAAAAGCGATGCGCATTTATAACGGCAAACCCCTTGTAAACTCGGTCAACGGCAAAAGAGAGTGTATGCGCGCTGTTTTCCCGCTCGTCAAAAAGTACGGCGGCGCGGTTATCGCGCTTACCTTGGACGAGAACGGAATACCTGCGGACGCGGACGGCAGGATTAAGATTGCCAAGCGGATTTTGGAAACCGCGAAAGAGTACGGCATAGATAAAAAGGATATAATTTTCGACACCCTTGCAATGTCTATAAGCGCGGACGGCGGCGCGGCGGTTGCGTGCTTAAAGTCGCTTGAATACATAAAAAGGGTATTAGGCGCAAACACCTCGCTCGGGGTATCCAATATATCGTTCGGGCTTCCGCAAAGGGATTTTATTAATTCCGCTTTCTTTGCAATGGCGTTGCAGGCGGGGCTTTCCGCCGCGATTATGAACCCTTTTTCCGAGGAAATGACAAAGGCTTATATGTGCTTTATGGCTTTGTCCGGCAGGGATAAAAACTGCCTTTCGTATATCGATTACGCTTCGGGTATACAGTCCATCGAAGTGCAGAAAACCGAACAAAAGAGGGATACGGAAAAAGACGGCGATTTAAAGTACTGCATAGTAAAGGGCTTAAAGAGCGAGGCTGCTGAAAAGGCGAAAAGGCTCTTGGAAACTTTACAGCCTTTGGAAGTTATAGACGGCTATATCATTCCCGCACTGGATGAAACGGGCGCGGACTTTGAAAATAAAAAGGTATATCTTCCCCAGCTTTTGATGAGCGCGGAGGCGGCTTCGGCGGCGTTCGAGGCGATAAAAGCTTCTTTCAGGGGCGAAGCTAAATCAAAAAAGCTTAAAGTAGTTTTGGCGACCGTCAAGGGCGACGTTCACGACATAGGCAAAAATATCGTAAAGACCCTGTTGGAAAATTACGGCTTTAATGTTATAGATTTAGGGCGCGACGTTCCGCCCGAAAAGGTAGTTGAAGCGGTAAAGGAGAGCGGCGCGCGCCTTTGCGGGCTTTCCGCGCTAATGACAACGACCGTTCCCAATATGAAGACTACAATCGACCTTTTGCGCGGAAGTTGTCCCGACTGTAAGATAATAGTGGGCGGTGCGGTGCTTACGCCCGAATACGCCGAATCAATGGGTGCTGACGGCTACGGTAAGGACGCGATGGCAACCGTGCGTTTTGCCGAAGAATTGGAAAGAAGTTTGTAAATTCTACCGTAATTCGACTACATTCTATTGTCCGAACGGCAAAAATGGAATAAAATAGTTGAAAAAGGAGAAGATTTTATGAACGGTTTTGGCGATTTTCTTTACACTCTGCGCAGAGAAAAGGGCTTAACGCAAGCACAGCTTGCGGCTATGCTCGGCGTAACGAACAAGGCGGTTTCCAAATGGGAAACGGGCGAGGCTATGCCCGAAACTTCCCAGCTTATACCTCTCGCGCGGATATTCGGCGTAACTGTAGACGAACTGCTTGAAGGCAGGCGCAAGGATAAGCCCGATAAAGAGGACGTTGCGGAAGAAATATTCGATAAGGCGCAACACCTTTTCACGAGGGGCAAATGCGACTGCGAAAAAACCCTCGGCGACAAAATCTGCGGAGCGGTCTGTGCGGCGGTATTTTTCCTGGGCTTTATTGCGTATTTATTAATAGGCGTGTTTGCAAATCTTTGGACGCCCTACTGGTTTATTGTGCCCGTAAGCGCGTTGCTGTGCGGATTAGTGGGAATAATCTTCGATATGTGCAGCCCCGCAAAACGCGCAAAAAAACTTGCCCGAGGCGAAAATCCGTACACCGGTGGGCTGTGCGGACTTGTAATGCTTACCTGCGTAGCGGTTTTTTTGACGGTATCCGCTCTGACAAATCTTTGGCACCCTCTTTGGATTATAGTTGTGTCGGGCGGGTTGGTGTGCGCGGTTATCGGCGCGGTCGGCGAGATAATCAACCATAAGAGAAATAAACAGTAAATTCAATCGGCTTAGTTAAGCCGATTTTTTTTGTAATAATTTACGGACAAGCCGAATAATATGAAATATGCAAAATTTCTGTTTTACGGACGTTGGACAAACTTTAAAATCGCTTGGGACAAGCCGCGAGGGGCTTTCTTCGGAAGAGGCGGCAAAGCGCCTGAAAACCTACGGCGAAAACGCGCTTGAAAGGGGCAAAAAGACGGGCATTATAAAACTGTTTTTATCGCAGTTTAAGGACGTAATGACCATTCTCTTAATCGCCGCCGCCGCAGTTTCCGCGGTTATTGCGTTTATTTCCAAGGACACAAACGATTTAACCGACACGTTCATAATTTTGGCTATAATTTTACTTAACTCGGTTGTTGGCACCGTGCAGCAATTCCGCGCCGACAAGGCGATTGAAAAGCTGAAAAAGCTTTCCGCCTGTAAGGTAAAGGTGCGCCGCGGAGGTATCGAAACCACGCTTGACAGCAACGAACTGACCGTGGGCGATATCGTTCTTTTGGAAGAGGGGGACGTTATTCCCGCCGATTGCCGCATAATCGAGTGCAACAACTTAAAGTGCGATGAGTCCGCGCTCACCGGCGAAAGCGTAGGGGTTGAAAAGGACGTAGCTCCCATAAAAGAGGGAAAAATCGCGCTGGGCGCAATGAAGAACAGCCTGTTCAACTCAACCTACGTTGTGCGCGGCAACGCCTCCGCCGTGGTCACCGCCGTAGGTATGGATACCGAAATGGGCAAGATAGCAAAGATGTTGCAAAACACTAAAGCCGCAGGCACTCCCCTTGAAAAGACGCTGAACAAGCTGGGCAAAATAATCTCGGGCTTGGTGCTTGCCGTAACCGCCGTTATTTTTATCCTCGGTCTGTGCGTGAGGAGCGACGGGCTTTTGAAAAACTTTATGACCTCGGTCGCAATCGCGGTCGCCGCCATTCCCGAAGGTCTGCCCGCGGTAGTAACCATAATTATGGCTATGGGCGTGCAAAAGATGAGCAAAAAGAAAGTCGTTATCCGCAAGCTGAAATCGGTTGAAACGCTGGGCGGTTGCTCGGTGATTTGCTCGGACAAGACCGGAACGTTAACGCAGAACAAAATGCGCGTTGTAACCGTGCGCGGCAGTTTTACAGACCTTGCCATAGCCGAAAACACGGGAGTAAAGAGGCGGATTTTGCAGTGTATGACCGCTTGCTCCGGCGTCAAGGGCGAAAAGGGAAATTACCTCGGCGACCCCACCGAAATCGCGCTTAAAGAGTACGCGGACGGTTGCAATTACTTTGAAAACTTTGAAAAACTCGCCGAAATTCCGTTCAGCTCCGAGCGCAAAATGATGACGGTTGCGGCGGCTTTCGGCGGAGAGCGGCTTAGCTTTACCAAGGGCGCGCCTGATATTCTTATAAATAAGTGCACCCGCATTTTAACCGAAAGCGGCACGCGGCCGTTGACGGACGCGGACAGGCGCAGTATTCTTGCCGAAAACGACGGTATGTCGGACGAGGCTCTGCGCGTTCTGGGCTTTGCTTACCGCGACTTTGGCGGCAAGGCAAAGGAAGAAGAATTAGTCTTTATCGGGCTTTGCGGTATGACGGACGGGCTTAAAGAGGGCGTAAAGGAAGCCGTTGCCGAGTGCAAGGCGGCAGGGGTTGCAACCGTTATGATTACCGGCGACCATGTGCGAACAGCCTTTTCAATAGCCAAAAAACTGGGTATAGCAAACGATATGAGCGAGGTCGTTTCGGGCGAGGAACTCGATGGTATGAATCCCCGCGAAAGGAACGAGGCAATAGCCCGCTGCCGAGTGTTTGCAAGAGTTTCTCCAAAGCATAAAAATATGATTGTCAAGGTTCTGCAAAAGAAAGGGCAGGTCACCGCGATGACTGGAGACGGAATAAACGACGCTCCCGCGTTAAAGACGGCTGATATTGGCATAGCCATGGGCAGAACGGGCACGGACGTAACCAAAAACGTATCCGATATGGTTATTGCGGACGACAACTTCACGACCATAGTCGCCGCCGTGCGCGAGGGCAGGAGAATTTCCGCGAATATCAGAAAGACCATTCAGTTTTTCTTGTCCACAAACCTTGCGGAAGTGCTTGCAATTTTAATCGCTTCGCTCGTGTTTTTCAGAAACGACTTTATGCTTTCAACCCAGCTTTTATGGCTCAACCTCATCACCGACAGCTTCCCTGTTTTAGCGCTCGGTATGGAAAGAGAGGACGCGGACATAATGAAGCGCGCCCCCGTAAAAGCGGAGAAGAGCCTGTTTTCAAAGACTTCGGTCGCGTCAATCGCCTTTTATGGTCTGTTTATGACGGCGGTGACAATCGGCGTTTACGCGGTTGCGTTGAAGCTTTGCGGAAACGAGGTTGCAACCGCGATGACCTTCCTCACTATCTCTTTCCTTGAGCTTTTTCAGGCGTTCAATATCCGTTCGGAACGGCAGTCGCTTTTCAAATGCGGAATATTTACAAACAAAATTCTGCTTATTACCGTTGCGGCGGGGATAATAGTGAACGTACTTCTTGCGGTAAGTCCCCTTGCAAGCGCGTTCGGGCTGTGCGCTCTGAACTGGAAGCACTGGTTGATAGTTTTGGCGCTGTCACTGTCGGTAATACCTATAGGCGAGCTGTACAAACTGTTTTTGCGGATTTATTCGCGCAAGCACAAGGACAGCCCCGCACGGAGTATCGTGCTTCCCAAGCCTTTACGCAAGATGTTGCGCCTTTTCAAAAAGTGTGTAAACATCTTCGGCAAAGCGGCAAGCGCAATCAAAAAGCCGTTTGCAAGAAAACGTAACGTTCCCGATGCGGACGGTGTATAGATATATAGATTTGAATAATAA
>JAIDFD010000186.1 GCA_029054485.1 Clostridia bacterium
AGATAAAATATCTTGACAACTAGATAATTTATGTAGTAAAATAATAAAAACGAGGGGGTAAGAAATGAACATAGGGCAGCTGATAGGTAATATTTTCCTTGGAATCTTCGTTGTGTGTGACATAGTACTGTTTATTTTTGTTAAAAAGTTGACACTATCTGTCGAAATATGGTAAAATGTACTTAATAATACGGAGGCAATACTATGGACGAGGAAAATAAATTTTTATCCGACTATTCCGAAGAATCCGACAAAGGCGACTCCTCCCACGCAAACGGCAAAAACGCAATCAGCGCGGATTTAATCAGAGGACACATAAATACTATTATTCTCCGCACGTTGTACGAACGCGATAAATACGGATATGAAATAATAGAAGAAATAGAAAGCAAGAGCCGCGGTCAGTATACTCTTAAACAGCCCACTCTTTACAGTGCGCTTAAAAGGCTTGAAAATCAGGGCTATATTACCGCTTACTGGAAAACGGACGAAGTTTCTCTCGGCGGCAGAAGAAAATACTATACCCTGACCGAAAGCGGCAAGGAAATTACCGAACGTAATCAAGCCGAATGGGAATATTCGAGAACGGTCATTGACAATCTCATTTCAGACCGCTCGTTCGACTTTTCACAGCCTGCACCCACTCCCGTTGATTTTCATATTTTAAAACAGTCCACTTCGCGCGTGCCTGTTGTCAAGTCCGAATATGAAAAATCCGAGGACGATTTCAAATACAGGCTTGAAGAAAAATTTGAAGACAAATTCGAAGAGAAAAACGAAGAAAAACACGAAGATATATTTGAAAAAGAGAAAGAGCCTAGTGAGGGCTTGCACGATATAAAAATCATTCACGAGGTCGTTCTCGTAAAAGACAATGCCACGGACAAAAACGACGGCGAAAGCGTTAAAAACGAAGAAACCGAAATTGAAGAATTGCCCGAGGTTAAAATCGATTCCGAAATTGTGGCGGTTAAAGACGAAGTTGTCTACTATGAAGCAATCCCTTCCCACGCTCCCGTCACTACCCCCGACCAATTAAACGAAGCGGTTTCAGAGCAACCCGAACCCGCGCCCATACAGGCAGAACCTGCCCCCGACCCCACTCCCGTTCAACCCGAATCCATTGCTCCGGCGGCACAGCAGACTGTTGTAGTTGAGGAAGAAAAATACGAGCAGCCCCGTCATGAAGAAATCCCGCCTATGGACGAGGAACAACGCAGACGTGTTCACGAAAATTATTTGAGGTTAATTTCAGAGCCAGTAAAGGCGCCGCCCAGAGAGGTTGAGCCTGTAC
>JAIDFD010000187.1 GCA_029054485.1 Clostridia bacterium
CTGATATCTTCGGCGAAAAAGAGCGTTTACCTAGAATACTATATAATCTCGAAGGGGCATATATGGGGGGCAATTTTGAAATCGGGTATAAAAAACGCGCCTTAGACCATAATAATTACAAACCCGAACGGAGGTTTTTTTATGGGTAAAAAGAAGAATAAAATCGCAAAATTGACCGAAGAACAGTACGTTGCGTACATCGCCGGACTTAAAAATACCGCCGCAATCGTTAACCCGGACGGCAGTATGCTTATTCCGGACGGGCTCAAAAAAGAAAAAGACGGAAAAAAATGAAATTTTTATATTAACAAGCCCTGCGGCAAAGCCGCAGGGCTTGTTAAATGCTGTTTATTTAAAGAATTATGCAGATAACTCCGCCTTTTCCTTCGTTAACTATTCTAGTTATTGCACGGCGCATTTTGTTCTTGGTTTCATCGTGCATACCCGAAACTTTGCCCGCAAGCCCCTCTTTGACCATTCCTCGGAGAGATTTACCGAAAACGTTGGTATCCCACATACCCTCGGGATTTGTTTCAAAGCCGTTCATCATTCCCTGAACGATTCCCTCGCTCTGCGCGGCGCTTCCCATTATGGGGCTGACCTCGCCCGTCACATCGATTTTAACTATATGATAGCTGGGTGCGGTGGCGCGCAGTTTTATGCCCACGCTTCCGCCCTGACGCACCATTTTGGGCTGCTCTAAGCTCATATCCGAGTCATCCGGCTGTACTATTCCGTAGCCGTTGATTTTCGCGCACTCGAAAGCGTCCTTGATTTTGTCGTAACTGCGTTTTGCTTCCGCAGTTCCGCGGACGTAGCGCATAAGGGTAAATTCATCCGCGATTTCATCGCCGGCGATTTCGGACAGCATATTGTAGAAAATACCGTCCTTTGCAAACGCAGTGATTTCCGCCCTGCCGTCGGAAAGATTCAACGAAATACTCGCCTCTTCATTCCAGTATCCGCAACCCTCGGTCATACCATCGAGAACGGAGCAGTCCTTCATTCTCGAAATACGGGGAGCTACGGCGCGCACTCTGTCCAAAAGCTCGCACACGGCGGAAGAGTCGGGCGGCAAAAATCTCATCCAGTCGGGAATGTTCACGTCGAAGGACGTAACGGGGAACTCGAACAGAACCGCCTTTAAAATATTTAAAAGTCCGTCGGCGTCCAGCCTCTCGCAGTTGGTAGCAATGACAGTGGTGCCGTATTTGGCTTCAAGCTCGGCTTTGAGCGCGCGCGCCGCCGCCGTGCCGGGGTCAACGCAGTTAAGAACTATAACAAAGGGTTTTCCGATGCTGTTGAGTCTCTGAACGGTGCGCTCTTCCGCCGCGATATAACCCTCGCGGGCGATATCCGCGATACTGCCGTCCGTGGTCACAAGTATTCCTATGGTGGAGTGTTCACTAATCACCTTTTCGGTGCCAAGCGCCGCCGCTTCCGAAAAAGGCAGCGGGCTGTCGCTCCACGGCGTGTTGACAAGGCGGGGTTTGCCGTCCTCTTCGAAGCCCGAAGCACCTTCTGCGACAAAACCCACGCAGTCGATAAGTCTTACGTTTGCGGTTGCGTTTTCAAGGCGCACTTCCGCGGCGTGTGCGGGCACGAACTTGGGCTCGGTCGTCATGACCGTCCTGCCGGAAGCCGACTGGGGCAGTTCGTCCGTCATTACGCTCTTCAAATTGGGGTCTGATACGTTGGGAATGACCAGTTCGGTCATAAATTTTTTAATCAGCGTCGATTTTCCCGTCCTTACGGGTCCCACTACCCCTATATAAATATCTCCGCCGCTCCTTTTGGCTATGTCCTCGTAAACGTTGTATTCAAGCATATCCGCCTCCGCAAAAACTATGTGTACAATACATTATTACGGAAAAAAACTTTTTAGAACGGTTTTTACGGAAATTTTAAAAGCCCCCGCGCTTATTGTGTTTTCATAGGAATAAAAGGCGAGGAAAGATAATTGGTTTTTCCTTGCCTTTTTGTTGTGATTTTACTATACTTTAATTATTATAAACAGTAATTCAGCGAGGCAAGTGTGAAATGAAAGATAAAGCATTGGTAGTAATAGACATTCAAAACGACATTACAAAAAACTACAAAGAAATAATCAGCAATATCAATTATGCTATTGATTGGGCTGTTGCTCACGATATTCACGTTGTCTATATCAAACATAACAACTTATCGGCAGGAACTCGAACATTTAAGCCCGACACTC
>JAIDFD010000188.1 GCA_029054485.1 Clostridia bacterium
ATAATATCAAATGAGTATCAAAGTACTCAATTCTTTAGTCAGAAAAAAATATGGAGGACAATAATGAGTAAGAACAAATTTTTCAAGAAGCTGCTTATCGGCGGACTTTGCGCTTTAACCGCAACCGCAATGATAGGAGCTACTGCATGTGACAAAGGCGGAGATGACAACGGTGACGACCCCAATCCCCCTATTGTAACCACAGACGAATACACTGTATCGTTTAATCTCGACGGCGGTTCGTGGGGTAAAGCTGAAGGCTATACCGTAAAAGTTGAAAAAGACGGCAAACTTTCCGCAACCGATATCGAAACACCTACAAAAGAAGGCTACGAATTTGCGGGTTGGTTCAACGGTTCAACACCTTTCGTAGTCGGCACGACTGCAGTTACAAGCAATATAACCCTTACGGCACACTGGTCGGAAATTACGGCTGAAGCTAAAAAAGGCGTATTTACCGTTTCAAATTCCGCAACCGATGTTTACGCGGCAGGCGATACGATTGACGATAACGAACTCTTCACCCTTAAAGCGGGCGTTGCTTCAGAATACAGCAAGGGTAAGGACGGCGCAGACTTAGCAGTTACCGGTTCTAACGCTGAAGGCGGATATACGGCAAACCAGGCAATTAAGCAGTCGACCAACGTTGCTAACGGCGCTTATGAAAAATCACTTTACACCGTTACTGCAAAAGCTAACGCAAATATCAAAGTTTACGTTCACTTCGTAAACGACAGCTGGAACTCCAACAGAGCAGGCGCAAAAATTACCTACTCTCTCGGCTCGGATGCAGTTTATACTATTGATAGTGTAAACCGTACCGAAGCTCTCCGTTGCATAGAAGTATCTATTCCTGAGGGCGAAACCCTTACGATAGGCGCATACAACACTTCGGGTAGCGATGCTAAGCTTTGGCTGTTCTGCGTTGAAGGCGAGGAAGAAGTAGAAAAGACCGTTGCGGTAAACTACTACTACGGACAGAGCGATGTTGAAGACGAAGGAGAGGGCGTTGAAGCTCAGGCAGAGGCAACCGACCTTTTGATTACTACTCAGTATGTATCTGTCGGCGATACTCTTGATACTCCCAAAGATCCCGTTATTATCGGAAGTAATGATGCTTTCAAGGGCTGGTATGACGCGGCAACCGGCGGAAATGAATATGTATTCGGTACGGTAGCAGAAGGTACGACCGAAGTAAACGTTTATGCTCAGTATTTGGTATCAGACGTTACTATCAACTACTATCTTGATAAAGAAGATACGACCGTTTATACTACAGTTTACGGTTTCAGCGGTCAAACCACTGATCCTGCTTCCGGTAAGAACAAAGAAGATGGTACTGCGTTCCTTTACTGGGTAGACGAAGAAGGTGAGCAGGTAGACTTTGTAAATACTCTTTGGACTGCAGGCACTCATAGTTTATATGCACACTATGACGAACTTGTAGAAGGTACGCTTGTTGCGGTTAAAAATTTTGCTAATGAAAGCGCAACTGGTGTACAGGTATTTACACTGGTTGGTAACGATGAAAATACAACTCAGGTAGGTACGGTATCTATTAATGTTGGATCGTATAAGTCAAACTCCGTAACGATTGACGGTACATCTTATTCGAAGCAGATTCAGTCGGGTGCCGGAAACAACAATCCTGCGGCAACGTTTACTTTGGAGGAGGGTTACACTTATACCATTACAATGTGGCTCGGCAGTAGTTCAAACGGCTCATCGAGAACAGCAACAATTACTGCAGGTGAAGGAAGTGAATTGCCTGAGGGAATAACCGTAGCGCAGACGACCGGTAACGGTACAGCTGCTATGGAGGAATGTGTATGGGCTGGCTTATCGGCTGGTACTTACTCAATAGTACAG
>JAIDFD010000189.1:0-1726 GCA_029054485.1 Clostridia bacterium
ATGTTCGCCCGTCGGTTGAAATGTTTATTACAATAAAATATTATAGTAGGTTAAAAAATGCATCAATTACAATTTTCTCATAATTTAAAAACAGCATTAGCCGAAAGCAAGAAAACACAAAAAGAACTTGCCGATTATTTAGGCACTACACAGCAAACTGTCAGCAGATGGCTTATGGGAATTAACGAACCAAATCTTGAAACCCTTTTAAAAATTTGTACATTCCTTAATGAAACGCCTAATACACTTCTAGGATTTGGTGATAATTAATAATACTTTTAAGACAACAAAAAAACGCGGTGCAAGCCGCGTTTTATTATATTATTTCTCCCTGAAACTGTACCTTGTCAGAACAACGGAGTTGCCCTTTGCGTCGTACGCAACGACAACCTGCTTGTTTTCGCCCTGCGTTTCAGACTGAAACAGCGGCGCGGCGGTTTGCTCGGTGTGCCTTTCGCCCCACTTATCGATATAGCAATACATTACCTTTTTGGAGTTGCCGCGGTAAGTTTTTTCGGAAGCAAACATTTTGCCGTATGTAAAGTGCGGATTGTTTTTCATTACCGTTTTAAAGGGGCGTAAACTCTTTGCATACTTCACAAGTAAACACGCTGAAATCGCAATTAAAATACAGGGCATTATCAAAAAGGCTAAAATAGTAAATATTCCGCCGACGTCGTTTACTTTGAAGCCATCGTAAAAAATTGTAGGTAGCATTACGCCGCAGACTAATCCAACGTACACACACAGAAAGACCAACGGCGCAAGACCTGCTACAAGCCATACGAACGAGCCGTCAAAGGATTTTAAAGGCTTTGAAGTATCGATATCCAGTTCCTCGCCCGTAAGCGAATCAAAGTCATCGTCCGAGCGGGCGGCTTCGTTGTCGAGAAAGGCATTCATATCGCCGCCTTCAAGGGTGAATTCGCGCATTATTAAGCTGTCATAAGCATTAAACGCAACCATTAAATACTGACCCTTGTAAAACTGCGGGTCGGTCGTATAAACGCAGTTGTATGTTCCGGTGCGCTCGTTTGAATTTTCATCGACAAACGAGTAGGTCAGCGTGTACGCGTAAGAAGTATGCGAGTGTCCGTGGCTGTCGCTGTGGGTGCGCTTTTCGCATAAACATTCGGCAATCTTAGCGTCTGTCAGAACGCAGTCGCTTAACACGGTCTGCTCTTCGGAGCGTTTGCGGTTGTTTTTAAGCTGGCTTGAAATTCCCACGCCTAAAAATACGCCGCCGAACACGCACATAAAAATCGGGACGGCAACCATAACGGGATTTTCCGAAATTGACTTCATCATAACGCAACCGACGATAAGCGCGGCGGCAAGAAAAATCGAGCCGAAGATTATCATAAAATTCACTTTAGCTCTCGACGCGCCGCCCTCGACCTTATAGGGTTTGGATTTATCAAGGCGGTAAAAATTCACCTTACCGCCCTCGTTTTTCCTTTCGTTTTTGGTAACGTTTTCATTAACTTCGCTCATAGTCAATCCTCTTTGAAAAGATTATTTCTGTCTTGTATTATTTTTTCGATTTTGTTTATATAGGTGGGAACGTCTTTGGGGGAAGCGCAACGCTCGATACGGTTTTCACCGCCGAACACGCGCTTTGAAATTGCGTTTGCGCCAACGGCAACATTGTCGCAAATCTCTTCCATTACGTCGACGTTGTAAACGCACGCTTTGCCATCTTTCGTCCAGCCGACGTTTTCAAGAC
>JAIDFD010000189.1:1736-3744 GCA_029054485.1 Clostridia bacterium
CATTATATTTTTGTCTGTAAAGGTAATAGGGTTGATATCCCGTCTCGGTCAGTCTTTCGCGCGAAAGACTAATCATTTCCGCAATACCGTCGACGTTTAGCCGTTGCACCCTTTCTTTCAGCTTTGCGCCCGCCTTTAAAGACAGGGTATGCACGGTGATATTTTCGGGGTTCAATCCGATTGCCGTTTGCAACGATTTTTCAAAGTCGGATACGCTTTCGTCCGCAAGCCCTGCGATTAAATCGAGATTTATATCAAAGCCGAATTTTTTTGTAAGGTTAAAAGCTTCCACCGTCTGCGCGGCGGTATGCTTTCTTCCTATAGCTTGCAGGGTTTTGTCGTTGAACGACTGCGGATTTACGCAAATTCTCGTCACGCCGAAGTCCTTTGAAAGTTGCAGTTTTTCTTCAGAAAAAACGTCCGGTCTGCCCGCCTCTACGGTGTACTCGGGAATGGAAGAAAACTCTTCCGCTATTGCAGAGTATACGCGTTTAAGCTGTTCGGCTTTGAGAACAAAAGGCGTACCGCCGCCGATATACACGCTGTTCAGCTTTTTGATAAGCGGTTTTATGGAGTGGATTTCGCGCACGAGACAGTCAATGTATTCCTCTACAAACTGGCCCGTAGACGAAATCGGCGCGGTGATAAACGAGCAGTACTCGCACTTTGTAGGGCAAAACGGAATACTGATAAATAAGTCCTGACCGCCCTGCGCGTATACGCTTTTTTGCGCGGCTATCACCTTTTTTACAAGCTCGCAGTTGGCCGCGCTTACGCCCATAGTTTTGAACAGTCCGTCAAAATCACGCCCCGCGTTAAATTCGGCATAGGCGAGCTTGGTGGGTCTTATTCCCGTCAGCGCGCCCCAAGGGAGATTGCCGTATTTTTCGGAAAGAACTTTATAAAACGCGAGTTTTGCAAACCGCTTTGCATACCTTTTGAACTCGGTTTCGTCCTCGACTTTTTTCTCTTCCTCAAAATCGTAAAACCTGCCGTAATACTCTATGCAGTTAAAAAATTTATCTCCGCCGTGCGAGAAATAATGGGTAAACTCCTCTCCCTCGCAATCAAACGCGCGGATAACGTCCATTATTTCAGGGCGGAGATATTCGCTGTTGGTTAAAAGC
This sequence comes from Clostridia bacterium, assembly GCA_029054485.1. GTDB lineage: Bacteria > Bacillota > Clostridia > Christensenellales > Borkfalkiaceae > Coproplasma. The sequence goes on from JAIDFD010000189.1 coordinate 2,864, forward strand.
ATTTTACACCTTAAACGTAAGGATTATTTTCACGCTCGAAGCCGAGCGTAGTATCGTTGTCGTGACCGCAGTAAACTTTGTAATCGCCCTTTAAAGCGAAAAGTTTTTTTACGCTGTTTATAAGTTGCTTGCCGTTGCCCGTGGGCAAATCGCATCTGCCTACGCCCAGTCTGAACAGGGTGTCGCCCGTAAAAAGGCAGTCCTCGGCAAGATAACAAACACCGCCCGCAGTGTGACCGGGCGTTTCGATTACTTTGAATTTTATTCCGCACAGTTCGACCTCTTCGCCGTCCGAAAAGGTGCGCTCGATTTCAAATTCGGGAATATACACGCCGCCGAAAAGCCCCTTGTTTTCATCGCTGAAAATAAGCGGGGCTTCCTTTTCGCCGCAACAGATTTTTGCGCCCGCTTGAAATAACTTGCCGCATCCGCCGACGTGATCGAAGTGACCGTGCGTCAAAAGCACATATTCCGGAACAAGATTTTCGCGTTCGCAAACCGAAAAAACGTGCGTCTGGGCGCAGTCTATAACTACCGCCCTCTTTCCGTCTGCGGTTAAAATATACGAGTTGCTTGCAAAGCCGTGCGGCTCAACTTTGATTACTTTCACTATTTAGTCGTCCTGAAAACGTCTATAATTCTCTTATCCTTTTTAAGCCTGTTTATCAAGAGGTCTATATCCGAGCGCTTGTTGAGCTTGACCCTGATGTCAAATTCCGCGCGTTTGTCCTTGTTTAATCTTCCGTTAATCGAAGTCATCGAAAGGTGCATAGTGGAAATTTCCGCCGTCACGAACGCGATAAGTCCGTCCTCGTCCGTGGCGACTATTTTAATGCCTGCGACAAACTCGCTGTCTATCGCGCCCGTCCACTGTGCGGGTT
>JAIDFD010000019.1 GCA_029054485.1 Clostridia bacterium
CGGCGACGTCGTTCTTTCGGGCAGCATAAATATTTCAGGCGTGTTAAAAGCGGAGGTCGTGCGCGAGTACAAAAATTCCGCGGTCGCAAAAATTTTGGATATGGTTGAAAATTCCACCGCTAAAAAATCCAAGCCCGAACTTTTCATAACCAAATTCGCAAAATATTACACCCCCGCGGTCTGTGCCGCCGCTTTAATCGTTGCGGCGTTAGTTCCTACAATAATCTGTGCGGTTCAGTCAAGTTTCGTATGGGCGACTTATTCCGAATGGATTTACAAGGCGTTGGGCTTTTTGGTTATTTCCTGTCCCTGCGCAATGGTTATTTCGGTACCCCTTTCGTACTTCGGCGGAATAGGGCGGTGCGCCAAATTCGGAATACTGGTAAAAGGCTCTACCTGCCTCGATGAACTCGCGCTAGCAAAAGTCGCAGCGTTCGACAAGACGGGCACAATCACCGAGGGCGTGTTTACTGTAACAGGCTACACAGACGAGCGCGTTTTGACCCTTGCGGCTTCGGCTGAAAAGGCTTCTTCCCACCCCATAGCCGCCGCGTTTGAGAATATATCCGCACAGCCCGTGACCGACTGCAAAGAAATTGCGGGCAAGGGGGTTGTGTGTACGCTTGATGATAAACAGCTTCTTTGCGGCAGTGCAAAGCTTTTGCGGGAATACGGCGTTGAATTTACCGAGGAAGAGAGCGCGTCGACTGTGGTTTACGTTGCTCACGGCGGTATGTTTGCAGGCTGTGTGTTTATAGACGACAAAATAAAAGCGGGCGCGGCGCAAGCCGTGCGCGGACTGAAAGAGCAGGGCGTGGAGTTCACGCAGATGCTGACGGGCGACAGCCCCGCCCGCGCGAAGGCGGTTGCGGCGGAAGTCGGGTTCGACGGGGTTTCGGCGTCCCTTTTGCCCGATGAAAAATGCGCCGAGGCGCAGAGGCTTAAAGAGCGCGGAAAACTTTTATACGTCGGCGACGGAATAAACGACGCGCCCGTAATGGCGGCGGCGGATTGCGCGGTGTCTATGGGCAAAGTGGGTTCGGACGCGGCTATCGAGGCGAGCGATATCGTGCTTGTTTCAGACAGTCTGCCGCTTATTCCCAAGGGCAGAAAAATAGCAAGGGGCACACGCTCGATAGTAATGCAGAATATTATCGGCTCGCTGATAATCAAGATTGCTATTATGGCGCTGGATATTGCAATACCCGGATTTCCGCTGATTATTTCCGTAATAGCGGACGTGGGCGTAATGCTGGTTGCGGTACTCAACGCAATGCGCACCGCGCTGTTAAAATGACACTTTTAAATAAAAAAATATCGAATTCGTCAAATTGCGTTCAAACGTTTGACGAATTTTTTTTGCGTGTGGTAAAATGTGAAAAACAAGTGAAATACGCTTGGAAGAAATTTTTTCGGGAGGTCACTTTAATGAGTGAAGAAACACAAGACAACGTTTCGGAAACCGAAGTAAAGAGTAACACACTCCCCGAGGGCGCACCCGCACCCGACGGCACGGCAACGGAACACGTAAGTCCTTACAAGGGCTTCTGGGGCAAAGTGGACAAGTTCTTCGGAATTTCAAAACTGGGTTCCAAGTACAGAGTGGAAGTGGTTGCAGGACTTACAACGTTCATGGCAATGGTCTACATTCTCATGGTCAACGCTGATATGTTCCAATACGTTATCGGCGGTGACAATCCTTACGGCGCGTCCTTTATAGCAACGGCAATAGGTGCGGTAGTCGGCACTATGCTCATGGCGTTCCTCGCTAAAATGCCTCTGGCGCAAGCCTCCGGTATGGGCGTAAATGCGTTTATAGTATTTACGTTGATTGCACCGTTTGCTGATGAGCCCAGCGGTCTTACATACGCCAACTGTATGGTATTTACCCTGTTGGACGGCGTAATTTTCCTTATCCTTACGGCAACAGGTCTTCGTAAAAAGATATTCGAAGCAATCCCCGCAGGCGTCCGCCACGCGATCCCCGTAGGTATCGGTCTGTTCATCGCCTTTATCGGCTTCCAGCAGTCGGCAGTTATTGTAGGCGGTTCTACTTTGGTCGAATTTGCTTCTTTCAACGTACTCAATAATGCTAACACTTTCCTTACATTCGTAGATGACTCGGCAAGCGGTATGCTTCCCGCAATCGTTGCGCTTTTGGGCGTGCTTGCAATAGCAATTATGTCCAAGAAAAACGTAAAGGGCGCAATTCTCTGGGGCTTACTCGGCTCGGCTGTTCTTTACTATATTCTCGCCGCTATCGGCTACGCGGCAGGCAGCGAGGGCTGTAAAAATATGTTTGCGGCAATCACCATTTCAAATCCTCTCGACGCTTTCAAGGCATGGGGTCTTGATTCCGCGGGCAAAGTATTCTACGAAGGCTTTGACTTCGGCAGTTATCTCGGAATTGAAGGACATAATGCAGGTACCCTTGTGGTCGTTATCATTACAACTGCGCTTTCGCTGTGCATGATTGATATGTTCGATACTATCGGAACGCTTTACGGCGCGTGCGCAAAGGGTAAGCTTCTCGACGAAAAGGGTGCGCCCCTTCGTATGAACCAGATGATGCTCTCCGACGCAATCGCAACCTGCGTAGGCGCTGTTGCGGGTACTTCTACGGTTACTACCTTCGTTGAATCCTCTTCGGGCGTTGCGGCAGGCGGCAAGACGGGCTTCTCGGCTTTGGTTACCGCACTCTGCTTCCTCGTTGCTATGTTCCTCTCACCCATAGCTCAGCTCATTCCCAGATGCGCAACCGCTACGGCTCTTATCTGGGTCGGCGTGCTTATGATGACTTCGGTTACCAAGGTTAAGTGGGAAGACGCGGGCGAGGCAATCGTTGCGTTCCTTACCTTTATCGTAATGTTGCTCGGCTACTCGATTTCAAAGGGTATCGGTATCGGTATTCTTGCTTACATAATCGTTAAGCTCTGCACCGGTAAAGTAAAGGAAATCAGCATCGCTACCTGGATTATCGGCGTGCTGTTCCTTGCAACCTTTATACTTACCTAAAATTAAAAGCTTTCAGCCGCCGCGGCAAAGCCGCGGCGGCTTTACT
>JAIDFD010000190.1 GCA_029054485.1 Clostridia bacterium
CTGTAAAGCAAAGCAATCAGAATAGGTGTGCAGCTTCCGCTAAGTACGTTCTCTAAGCCGTTGCAACTGGTGCTTGCCGCGAGAAGTAAAAGGATTAAAATCCAAAGGCAGCTATTATTGCCGCAGCCGCTAGAAAAAATGTTCATATTATTTCCTCCTGTAAATGAGCTGCAGGGCGGTATGTAGATTTAGTTGTGCCCGTGCAGTTTCCGTATATTAAATTGTATTAAAATTCCCGCAAAAATGTTACAGTCCTTTTAATTACTTGCATAATTTTTGTCGTAATGCTATAATTAGCCATATTTATTAAGGTACTTTCGGCGGCTATAAATTTTAAGCCGACCGTTTCAAAGTATAATAATTTTTTTTACGCTGATATTCCATAAGGAAATCAGACGGAGGTAATTATGAAAAAAGACAAGGCTCACTTTATTGCGTTTGTCGGCGTTATGTTCGCGCTGATATTCGTGCTGTTTCTTTTGGAAGGCGCGCTCCTTTCACCCGTAGGTATGACGGCTTGTATCCTGTCATTGCCTGTATCGATTGCTTTAAGCATTTATGATGATTGGAAAAAAAGTTTTGTCGGCGGTACGCTGTTGGGAGTGGTCAGTTGCATTTTTTGCCTGATATTTTCGGTATTTATAAAATACGCGAATCCCTTGATATCCGTTCTTCCGAGAATGCTTATAGGAATTACTGCTTACTGGACGTATTTCGGTCTTTCAAAATTATTTAAAAAGGCTAAAAACGCTTTTGTGTGTGAAGTTCTGCCTGCGGCTATAGCGGGCATTGTCGGTTCTGTTACAAATACCGTTTTGTATTTGCTCGCAGTTGCAATTTGGGACGGCAGAGCAGCAGACGCGCTTACGGCAATAATGGGAGTGGCTGTTACGATATATTTCCCCATAGAACTTGTCGCCTGCGCCATACTGGTGCCTGTTTACGCGAAAGTATTAAGAAAAATTAACCGCTCTCTTATAAATAAACCCGTTAAAGTGGCGGAGTCAAACGAGCCTGTAAACGGGGCAGTCCTTTCGGAGAATATAGATGATAATATGTCTTGACGTTGGGAATACAAATATTAAATATGCCGTATACAACGGCGATGAGCTTGTAATGAGCTTTCGTGTTGCTACCGAGCATAAAAAAACTTCCGACGAGTACGGCGGGCAGCTTTTAAGTATTCTCAAAAACAAAAAAATCCATGCGGAGGATATTACCGGAGGTATTATATCTTCGGTAGTACCGCCTCTTGATTATACTCTTGAAAATATGTGCCGTACCTACCTTAAAATTAAGCCTCTTATGCTTGCGCCAGGATTGAAAACAGGTATGAATTTACGGGTGGACAACGCGAAAGAGGTCGGCGCAGACAGAGTGGTAAACAACGTTGCCGCCGTCAGAAAGTACGGCTGTCCGCTTATAGTCGTTGACTTTGGCACAGCTACGACATTCAACGTAATAGACGGCAAGGGCGAGTTTATCGGCGGGGTAATCGCGCCGGGTATCAAAGGCTCTCTTGACAGCCTTGTGAACGGTACGGCTAAATTGCCAAGGGTGGAAATAGAGCGTCCTACAAAAGTAATCGGCAAAAATACCGTTACCAATATGCAGTCGGGAATAGTATACGGTTTTTCGGGACTGGTAGCTTATATCGTCAAAAAAATAAAGCAAGAGCTTAAAGAAGAAAGCGTTAAAACCGTTGCCACGGGCGGTTTTTCCGAAGTTATTGCTAACGAAATTTCCTGCATAGACTATGTGGACAAGTTATTAACGCTTGAGGGGCTTAAATATCTGTACGATTTAAACAGTGCGGAGGCATAAAATGAAAAAGGTCGGGGTTGCAATACTCGGATTGGGCGTTGTCGGCGGCGGAACGTACAAGACGCTGACAGAACACAGAGAATTTTATAAAAAAATCCACGGTATCGATATCGTGGTAGAAAGTGTGCTTGAAAGAAATATGGAGCGCGCTCTTTCGCTTGGAGTTGACGAGGCAAAAATTGCTAAGGCAATCGAAGAGGTTTGCAACAATCCTGAAATTAATATAGTAGTGGAAGTTATGGGCGGAATAGAGCCCGCAAAATCTTTTGTGCTTGCCGCACTCAACGCAGGTAAGTCGGTTGTAACTTCCAATAAAGAGCTTTATTGCAAATTCGGACACGAGCTTGAAAAGGCTGCAAAGCAAAACGGCTGCGGACTGTTTTACGAGGCGACTTGCGTTGGCGGCGTGCCGATAATCAGAACGCTGTTG
>JAIDFD010000191.1 GCA_029054485.1 Clostridia bacterium
TTCATAAACTCCTTTACGCGGAGAAACGGAACAAACTACTTGGCAAACGCCTTTCGCAAATTCGGCTCGCGAGTGAATACCGCTTCAATCAAATGGAAAACCTTTCAGCCGTTTTCGGGTTATCCTCTCTGAAAATGATTATATAAAGCGTCTGTCTCGGTCACAGCCTTTAAAATTAAGCTTATTATAATAATTTAATAATTTATTGTCCACTAAATTTCAATATATACTGCCGCCCGCGCAGTCGTATGCAACTACAACCGGGAAGTCCTCAACTTCAAGGCGGTAAACCGCTTCGGATAAAAGCTCGGGGAAAGCTATGCACTCGCTCTTTTTTATCGCGTTGCCGTACAACGCGCCCGCGCCGCCGATAGCGGAAAAGTAAACGCCGTTATTGTTTTTAATCGCCTCGCGCGTGGCTTCGTTCATTTCGCCTTTGCCGATAAATCCGCTTACGCCCAACGATAAAAGGCGGGGGGCAAAGCTTTCCATTCTTGCAGATGTTGTGGGTCCGCAACTGCCCGAGGCTTTGTCGGGTTTCGCGGGGCAGGGGCCCGCGTAGTAAATAACCGCGTTTTCAAGTCCGAACGGAAGGGGTCTTTTGCCGTCGAGATATTCAAAAATTTTTTTGTGCGCACAGTCGCGCGCCGTGAGGATTGTTCCCGATAAAAGCACGTTTTCGCCCGCGCGCAGGTTTTTTATGGTTTCTTTACTCAAAGGAAGGGTAATTTTTTTCATAATTCCTCCTTTTCGCACCGTACGCAGTGACACTGGATATTCACTGCCACGGGCAATCCCGCAATATGGGTGGGGGCGTACTCGCAGCTTACACCGATAGCCGTTTCGCTTCCGTGAAAGCCCTGACAGCCTATATCAAGACTGTTTATTTTTTCAAGCGCAACCCTTTCGATTTGCGCGGCGGTCGGGTTTTCGTTACGAATGCCTATATCCCTCGTCAAAGCCTTTTTTGCCAGATATGCGCAAGTATCAAAGCTTCCGCCTATCCCGACTCCAACGTAGACGGGCGGGCAGGGGCGCGAGCCTGCAAGCTTCACTGTGTCTACAACGGCATCGATTATGCCCTCCATTCCCTGCGCCGGTTTAAGCATATACAGCCTTGACATATTTTCACTGCCGAAGCCTTTGGGCAAAAAAGTTATTTTAACTTTGTCGCCCGCAACGATTTCGGTATGAATAACGGCCGGGGTGTTGTCGCCGGTGTTCTGCCTCGTGAACGGGTCGCAGACCGATTTTCTGAAATATCCGTCCGCATACGCTCGGCGCACTCCGCTGTTGATTGCTTCGCTTAAAAGCCCGCCTTCGAGATAAACTTCCTGACCTATTTCCAAAATGACCACGGCAAGCCCCGTATCCTGACACACGGGCATTTGCTCGCGCTTGGCTGTTTCGCTGTTTTCAATAAGCGTTTCAAGCGCAAACTTCGCGGTTTCGCTTTCCGCCGTCTTTTTTGCGGCGTGCAACGCGTTGAGGCAGGAAGGGGTGAGATTTACTCCCGCACGCAGTGCCATTTCGTAAATTTTTTGCTCTATCAAAGAGGTG
>JAIDFD010000192.1 GCA_029054485.1 Clostridia bacterium
TAAGGGGCAGTTCCGGGTTCGATTCCCAGCGGGAGTACCAAAGTCCCGCGCAAAACATAGAGTTTTGCGCGGGACTTTTTGTTGCGGATTTGTATTGAAATTGCGTTCGCGCGAGCGTAGCGATGATTTGCGCTTTACGCGCAAATTCCATGCGGGAGCACCAACCGTTGATTCCAACGGCTGTAATTATAACATATCGTATAATGACGGACAGACGGTCAGCAGTAAAATTTGTACGGCTGTCGCAACATTCAAAATGAAATGTCCTATCATAAACGGCAACGGATTACGGCTTTTTTGATACCAAAAACAAATAATAACCGTAAGCGGCAAAAAAGATAAAAACCTATATAAAATGAATACGCCGTCCGGCAGAAAAGGAATAAAACTGTGCTGTAATGCATAGAAAAATGCCGAGAGCGAAGCGCTCAACCATCTATTGCCTTTAGATAAATTTATTGCGTAACCCAAATAAAGCCCGTCTTCTACAAGCGTAGTCGAAAGCGGCAGTAAAAGCAGTACAATAATCACTAACCATAGCGGTATTGGCTGAACCATTGTTTTATCAAGATAGGGAAACTCACCGTAACAAATTAGACCCGCCAGATACAGACCGCACATTCCAACAACTACCGTTATAACAACGATTAAAATAGCTACTCCTATTTTCGTTTTACCCTTTTCATAGTTGAGTAGTTGCCTAAAAGTCAGACTTTTTCTGCGGGCGAATATGTAAAGTATTGCATTCGTTATCAGATTGCAAATAACCGCGACCGAAGTCCACCATTTGCTTAAATCGGCATAAGATAATTTTGAAATTACTGACATCAGCAAAAATGCTGATAAAAAAAGTATACATCTGACAGGTAATAAAAACGGAATGACCTTTACGCCGTTTTTTCTTTCGGTTTCCATTATTTGTTCCTTATTATGTCCACTATCCATTCAGCTTCAGGTACAGGCGCTTCGGGATTTCTTGCAATATTTTCAGCAATTCCCTGAATTGCCATAAAAAACGCCGTTGCCAATGCAATAGGATTACCTTTTCGTATGCTGCCTTCTTTCTGTCCCTGCGCAATCAGATTAACCGAATATTCAATGTCGCTTTGACGTGTTGAATAATTGCGTATCCGATCCGACAACTCCGCTTCATACTGCGCCCTATTCATCAAAACAAATAATTTTGCCGCAAACGGTTCTTTTATGATATAATCTAAAATCGTTTTTGCCGTTTGTTCAAAAAAACTTATTGGAGATACATTTTTTAATTCAAAAATATTATCTTTGCCATCAGCCGCAATTTGTAATAAAGTCAAATACAGTTTTTCTTTCGTTTCAAAATAATGAAACAGCAACCCCTCGCTCATTCCGACAGCTTTCGCTATATCCGCTGTTCGCGTAGCGGAATATCCTTTGCGGATAAAAAGATCTAAACCCGTTTTTAAAATTTCTTGCCGTCTATTCTCTTTTTGCTCAGCCCTTTTCATTAATTTCACCTTTGTTTTGGTTTTTCATTGAGTATTTACTCAATGAAAGTATAGCAAACAAATTTTAACTTGTCAAGAATTTACTGCATAAATTTAAAG
>JAIDFD010000193.1 GCA_029054485.1 Clostridia bacterium
CGTTAACATCGGCACAATCGGCCACGTTGACCACGGCAAGACCACTCTGACCGCAGCTATCACTATGGTAATGGCGTGCAAGGGTCAGGCAGCAAAAATGAAATACGACGAGATCGATAAGGCTCCCGAAGAGAAAGCGCGCGGTATAACAATAAACACCGCTCACGTTGAGTATCAGACCGACAAGCGTCACTACGCTCACGTTGACTGCCCGGGACACGCAGACTACGTCAAGAACATGATTACGGGTGCGGCGCAGATGGACGGCGCTATCCTCGTAGTTGCGGCAACCGACGGTCCCATGCCCCAGACCAAGGAGCACATTCTCCTTTCCCGTCAGGTAGGCGTTCCTTACATTGTTGTATTCCTCAACAAGTGCGACCAGATGGACGACCCCGAACTTCTTGAACTCGTTGAAATGGAAATTTCCGACACTCTTGAAAGCTACGGCTTCAAGGGCTGCCCCATCGTTAAGGGCTCGGCTTTGAAGGCTTTGGAAAAAGCTTCTTCCGGCGCTCCCGATGCAGAAGTTCTTGCAGCTCCCGAATGCCAGTGCATTCTTCAGCTCATGGACACCATCGATGCATACATTCCCACCCCTCAGCGTGAAACCGACAAGCCCTTCCTTCTTCCCGTGGAAGACGTATTCACTATCTCCGGCCGCGGCACCGTTGCAACCGGTAGAGTAGAAAGAGGTACCGCTCACGTTGGCGATCCCGCTGAAATCGTAGGACTTATCGACAAGCCCGTTGCAACCGTTATTACCGGTCTTGAAATGTTCCACAAGAGCGTTGACGAAGCTATCGCAGGCTTCAACATCGGCGCACTCCTTCGTGGTATCGACAGAAAGGGCATTGAAAAAGGTCAGGTTCTTGCTAAGCCCGGCACCGTTAAGACCGCAACCAAGTTCACCGCTCAGGTTTACGTTCTTAAAGCGGAAGAAGGCGGACGTCACACTCCTTTCTTCAACCACTACCGTCCTCAGTTCTTCATCAGAACTACCGACGTTACCGGTTCTATCGAGCTTCCCGCAGGCACCGAAATGGTTATGCCCGGCGATAACGTAGAAATCAGCGTTGAGCTTATCAAGCCCGTAGCTGTAGAAGAGAAGCTTCGTTTCGCTATCCGTGAAGGCGGCAGAACTGTTGGTTCGGGTACCGTAGTTAAGATTCTCGGCTAATCAAAACAAAATACAAAGCACCTCGCAAGAGGTGCTTTTGTTTTTTTTGTCAAAAAATGGGCAATAAGTTTTTTTGTAACGATATCAAAATTTATTTGACAACTACGCAAATATGTAATATAATTGCCTTACAAGTACATAAAATGTACAAATCAGAGAATAAAGGAGAAAAAAGATGTTTTGTAAGAATTGTGGCAAAGAAATCGATGACAAAGCAGCGGTTTGTATTCACTGCGGCGTTCCCGTTAAGCATGAAACCCAGCAGATTATGGTAACTTCGCCTAAGTCCAACGGTTTTGCTATTGCAGGATTTGTTTTATCTTTCTTCGGCGGTATTCTTGGCTTGATTTTCAGTATCATTGGTCTTCAGAAATCAAAACAGCCCGAATACAACGGCAATGGCAGAGGACTTGCAATCGCAGGTATCATTCTTAGCTGTATTGCGCTCTTAATCGAAATCATCGTCTATGCTTCATGCGGTGCGGCTTTATGCGCAGGTGTGAACAGCACTACGGCAATAATTTTGCCTTTGGTTTAATTAGAAAATCAATTAAAAAGACGGGTTTAAAAACCCGTTTTTTTATTTATAATTAAGCCGTAAGAAAAAAGCGGGGTATTGACATAACCGCTTTAAAGGCATATAATAGTAATCAGAATTAATGAGAGAAAGGGGAGAATTATGTACTGTAAAAATTGTGGAAATCAGATTGCCGAAAAAGCAGTATATTGCGTTCACTGCGGCGCGGCAACCGATGCGCCTTCGCCCTTCAACCGGCAATCCGCTGTGCAGGCAAGCAAAAGCAACGGTTTTGCGATAGCCGGCTTTGTCCTTGCTCTGGTGGGGATACTCATTGGGTGGGCAACGTACTCCGTTACTTGTGTTTTAGGATTGGTTTTCAGTTGTATCGGACTTTCAAAGTCAAAATCCATCGGAAAGGGTAAGGGTCTGAGTATTGCGGGTATCGTGATAAGCGCCGTAACTATTGCACTTATTATAATTTTTGCGTTGTGTTATGTTTTTATTTTTATCTTGAGTTTACAGAACGGCGCGGCGCCCGATTACCGTAACCCGTATTAAGATGAGAGTATGTTTTGTCAGTCGTGCGGGAAAGAAATATTTGATAAAGCGGCGGTGTGTATCCACTGCGGAGTTCTGACACACGGTGCAAGTCTCCCTTTGAAACAGTCCGAAAAAGCGGATAAACCGCCCAAAAAATTAAGCAAGCTCTGCCTTGCGGGATTTATAGTCGCCGTTGCAAGTATCTTACTTGGTTTTTTAGCGGTGTACATTAACGGTATCAGTTATACAGGCGTAAACTTTCAGTTTTTCGCCGCTGTTCCGCTGGTTGCTTCGCTGATTATAAGCATAATCGGCACGGCAAAGGGCAAAAAAAGCGGAGAGAGAATAGGTTTCGGTATCGCGGGTATCTCAATCAGCGGCGGATTTTTCGTTCTGTTTGCGTTATTTTTGTTGTTGAAGATACTGATTAAGTATTTTGCCGCAGTAATTTTTATGTTTGTAATTGCTATGCTGTAAATTGAATTATATAAGCCGCCGAGCGCATTCGCGCCCGGCGGCTATGTTTATTTGCGTAAAATACGCTTATTTTTTATTAAAAAAACCGCAAAGCTCTTTCAAAGTGCAGTTTTCGCAGTCGGGGCGTTGGGAGTGACAAACCCGCCTGCCGTGGTAAATCAGGTAGTGGTGGGCTTTGGACCATAAGTTTTTCGGAATAGCCTGCATAAGCCCCTCTTCGACCTTTTCGGGCGTGTTGCCTTGTGCAAGTCCCAGTCTGTTTGATACCCGGAAAACGTGGGTATCCACAGCAATCGCGTCCCCGCCGAACGCCACCGCAAAAACCACGTTCGCCGTTTTTCGTCCCACGCCCGCAAGCGTTTGCAATTCTTCCAGTGTTGCGGGCACTTCGCCGTTGAATTTTTCCATTATGTCGCGCGAGGCGGAAAGAATGTGCGCCGCTTTATTGCGGTAAAAACCGCAGGCGAAAATATACCTTTCCAACTCGGGTTGCGAAAGGCTCAGCATCTTTTCGGGCGAGTTATGTTCTTTGAAAAGCACTTCGGTGACCTTGTTCACGCGTGCGTCCGTGCACTGCGCCGAAAGTATTACCGCGACTAAAAGCTCGTACGGCGAAGAAAATTTAAGTTCGGGCTTGGCGTCGGGGTAGAGCGCGGCAAGCTCCTGTAAAATTTTTGCGTTTTTTCCTTTGTCCATACAAAAATTTTACCATAAGGCGTGCGGCGAAATCAACCGATTTTTCCGATAATAGTCTTGCCGTAGTTAGAATAAATTTTAAAAAATCCGTAAAACGCGGAGTACCCGCCCAAGCGAACTACCATTTTGGTCCTTTCAAGCATACCGTAAGGAAACCTGATTGAAAGCCCGCAACCCACGTTCGCTTCTTTCGGAGTATTTATAAGTCCTGCGGGTATGCCTGCCGCCCTTAACCTTGCATTGCAGTCAATCGCCTGCGAGCGCGAGCGGAAAACCGCAAGTATCTCTGTCATAAATTTGTCCCTCGTATAAATAGAATATATTATTATTTTATGTTACCGAGGTAAATTATGATATATTTTGACAACGCCGCCACGGGCGGTTTTAAGCCTGACGGCGTTATATCGGCAACCGCCGCGGCGATAAAGTTCGGTGCAAACCCCGGTCGCAGCGGTCACAAGCTTTCGCTTGCGTGCTTAGAACGGGTTTATGCTTGCAGAAAACTACTCTGTTCCTTTTTGGGCGGTTACAGCTACGACAGGACGGTGTTCACAAAAAACTGCACCGAGGCGTTGAATATCGCCATTTGCGGCGTTTTGAAGGAAGGCGACAGGGTGGTGACCACGGTTGCCGAGCATAACTCGGTTTTGCGCCCCTTGGAATTTTTGAAGGGTAAGGGGGTGCAGGTCGAATATGCGCCCTTGACCGAAGAGGGCGAAATTGACCATGAAGCGCTTTTCCGCCTTGTAACGGACGATACCCGCGCTGTGATCGTTACCCTCGCTTCGAACGTAACGGGGACCTCGCCCGATATTGGCGAGGTGCGCAAAAAAATCCCCGAAAAAACCTTGCTTATTTGCGACGGTGCGCAGGCTTGCGGACATGTTGCGATAGATATGAAGAGGTCCGGCATAGACGCGCTCGCGGTCGCGGGGCACAAGGGAATGTGCGGTATTCAGGGAAGCGGCGCGTTGCTGTTTTCCGAAAGAATGAACCCCGACCCCGTATTGTTCGGCGGCACGGGCAGTGAATCGTTCAACCTGAATATGCCCGACTTCTATCCCGACAGGCTGGAAAGCGGAACTCTGTCCTACCCGGCAATCGTTTCCTTGGGCGAGGGTGTTTTGTATTTGCAGCAAAATATGAAAACCGCCGCAGACAAGGTGCTTTCTATGACCGAGTACTTAATAGACGGACTTGCAAAAATAAGCGGAGTAACCGTTTATTCCCAGCCCAACCCCTTCGGTATAGTCGCGCTGAATTTAAACAATATGCAGTCCGAAATCGCGGCGTACAGACTGTCGGAAGAGTTTGCAATCTGCGTGCGCGGCGGTCTGCACTGCGCGCCGTTAATGCACGCCGCGCTAAATTCCGACGGACTTGTCCGCGCCTCGCTCAGCGGCTTTAACAGCATGAACGAATGCTCTCAGTTTTTGCAAGCGATAAAAAAACTCGCCGCGGAGGGGTAAATGATTTTTAAAAGCGTTTATGATTTGGTCGGCAATACGCCTCTTTACGAGCTTTGCTCGTTCAATTCGGCGCATAAATTAAAAGCCAGAATTTTCGCCAAACTCGAGTGTTTCAATCCCACCGGTTCGGTCAAGGACAGGGCGGCGAAAGCGATGATTGAACAAGCCGAAGCAAGCGGGCTTTTAAAGGAGGGCGCAACGATTATCGAGCCGACTTCGGGCAATACGGGTATAGCGCTCGCCGCAATAGGAGCGGCAAAGGGGTATAAGGTCGTTTTGACTATGCCGGAAAGCATGAGCGCGGAACGGCGCGCCCTCTTGAAAGCATACGGTGCGGAACTCGTTTTGACCGAGGCTGAGAAGGGAATGAAAGGCGCTGTGGAAAAAGCCGAAGAGCTTGCCGCCTCGCGCGGCGGCGTGATTTTGGGACAGTTTACAAACCCCGCAAATACCGCCGCACATTTTTCGGCGACCGGTCCCGAAATCTGGGAAGATGCGGACGGCAAAGTGGATATTTTCATCGCGGGAGTGGGCACGGGCGGAACGCTTACGGGTGCGGGCGCGTTTTTAAAGGGCAAAAATCCCGACTTGAAAATTATCGCGGTAGAGCCCGCCGACTCGCCCGTGCTTTCAAAGGGTGTGGCGGGACCGCACGCAATTCAGGGAATCGGCGCGGGCTTTGTGCCGCAAATCCTTGATAAAGACCTCTTCGATGGCGTTATCGCGGTCGAGTCCGCAGACGCGTCCAAGGCGGCGAAAGAGCTTGTCCGCACCGAGGGTATTCTTGCGGGCTATTCCTCGGGCGCGGCACTGTGGGCGGCTGTCCAGCTTGCCGCACTGGAAGAGAACGCGGGCAAAAACATAGTCGTGATTTTTTCCGACGGCGGCGAAAAATATTTATCAACCAAGCTTTATCAATAAAAAAATTCCGCTTAAAATTAAGCGGAATTTTTATTTAAATGCTTTTAAGACGGTTAATTACTTCTTTCAGTTTTTTGCGCTTAAAGCCGTCCACAAGGGGTGCAAGCGTGTTGTAGAAATTGTCTAAATCCGCGTTGGTCAGCGTGCCGTTGCGCTTGCCCTTTTCGGCTTCGGCGATAATGGTGCCGAGTAGCTGTCCCTGGCTTTTGCCGTTCATCGCCTGCGAAACTTTTTTCGCAAGCTCTACGGTGTTGTTCATTTCTTCGCTTTTAGGCGGCTCGTTGTTTTCGTTGTTTTCGGGGGTGTAGCTTTTAAAATCTTTCATAATAACTCCGCATATAATGTTAATATCAATGTATGCAAGGAGTTTGAATTATGCAACTTTTTATAATCCTCGCCCTTCTTTTGTACGGCGGCAAAGGCAACGCGCAAAACCTTTTGCAGGAAGTTCGCCCCATGCTTGAAAGCTTCGGCGGCGAGCAGGTGCAGGAGGCGCTCAAGAGCGCGGACGAAATTTCGCAGGTGCTTTCGGCTGTAAACGCCTTTTCGGGCGGCACGGGCGGGGAGCAGGCGGAAAAATCCACCGAATTTTCCCAACACGGCGAAAATCAAAGCGGATTTCCGCTTGAGCCCATTTCTAGAATCGCCGACAGGGATATAACTTATTCCCTTTCAAAATACATATCGCAGGCGTAATTACCGTTCTTCGCCAATTTGCGGTTTTTTGCGCGATTTAATCTTTTCAACTACTTTCATAACGGCGCAGTCGATTTTCGCACTCAGCTTTTTCACACCGATTTCAATGCTGTATCTGTAAGCGGTCGCAAGCAGTACACTGCCCGCGAAGTAAATCGCCGCAAGAGCAAGTATGCTTAAAACGAAATGGTTTTCGCCGACTCTTCCGAGAAAGAAGTCGTACCACTTCGGCTGTATCAGCTCGGCAAAAAGGTTATTGTGGTGAATTATATAAATCAGCAGCGACAGCGATGAAAGATAGTTAACAAATTTGCTGTGCCATTTTTGCATATTAACCAAGTTGAAAAGAGTGATTGAAAATACGATAAGTATCGGACAGTGGATATGGACGTAACCAAGCATTTTGTCGTACAGATAATCGATTTTAAGTCCCGCGTAGTTAAGCGCAAGCCTGAGCGCAACGTACAGCACTGCCGAAGCAACGCACAAGATGATGTTGAGCTTTTTTGAATTGCAAAAGTTTTGTCCGTATTTTTTGAAGTATGCCACTACGAAATAGATATTTACAAAGCACAAAAATTTGTTCGTGCCTGGCGCGGTGCCCAAAGCGTATAAAAGGATACTGCAATGAAAAAATAAAAAAGCGGCGGCTATTCCCAGCGTTAATTTATCAAGCTTTTCGATAATCAGATTAAACAGCGGGTGCAAAAGGTAGAACACTATATAATAAGTAATAAACCAGTTGTTCTGAAAAACCGTAGGGAACACCTGCTTCACGATAGTAAACGCGGACAGCTTATACCCGAGCGCGAGAATTACGCCCATAAAAATAAGCGAAATTATCAGCACGTTTAAAATCATTGTTGCAATTTTACTTACGCTTAACTTTTTGCTGTCCAAAAGGAAGTACGATGAGCAGACTATAAAAATTACGTCGCCGATAAGTCCCGCGCCGCCCAAAAAACTTACCAACACAAATTGCGGATAGTCTGTCGTAGTGCCGTCGACGTAAGTTAAGCCGTTTGCAAGCGTAAACGGATTTTCCGGTACGGCATGACACAATACTATCAAAACAACGGCAAAAATTTTTATAAGTTCTATGCCCGAATTTCTCTTGCTGAATTTCATACGGACAGTATAACATTCAACCGCGCTTTTTTCAACCTTTTTACCGGATATAAATAATTAC
>JAIDFD010000194.1 GCA_029054485.1 Clostridia bacterium
GAGTGCGGAAACGAACGGATTATTAAAGAAATCAAATTAGCCCTTCGATAAGAATTTTTAAGCCTATTCCTATAAGCACGATGCCGCCGATAATTTCGGCAACACATACTTTTTTCTTGAAGAGTTTACCAACCTTTATGCCGATTACAAGCCCAACAAGGCTGATAGCAAACGTGATTATCCCGATAGCGATTACGCTACCCCATGCCCAGACTTGGACGTTGTTTACTCCTTCTAATATAGCGTTTAAACTGAACCCAACGAAAAGCGCATCGATACTTGTTGCTATGCCTTGAACGAGAACTTCAATAAAAGAAAACTTTTTGATATGTACTTCTTCGTCTTTTTTTCTCAACTCTTTTATACCGTCGAATATCATTTTGCCGCCGATAACTAAAAGCAGAGCGAAAGCTATCCAGTGGTCTACTTTGTCAAAAACATCTATCCTCTGAAAAGCCATTCCAACGTAAAAGCCTATTATCGGCATTACCGCCTGAAACAGCCCGAACGTCAAAGGAATCAATACGCCTTTACGTTTATTTAAGTTCTGATACACCATTCCATCGCAGATTGACACAGCAAACGCATCCATGGCTAAAGATACCCCTGCGAGAAAGACGGATAACAATATTCCTACAATCACCATATTATTATATCACAGCCTTAATATTAAAGTAAATGAAATATATTATTTGAATATGACTAAATAGTAAAATTTTTTAATAAAACACCTTAAAACAGTTTGCATTTTTAATTATTTTAAGTATAATAAGTTATGCTATTGTTAATGAGGTGTAGCGCAGTTTGGTAGCGCGTCTGGTTAGGGACCAGAAGGTCGTGGGTTCAAGTCCCGTCACCTCAACCATAAACCGAGCAAGGGTTCTACCCTTGCTCGGTTTATTTCTTGGTTAGGTAATATTGGACTTGAGGGAAGGCAAGCAAAACTTGTTTTGCGCAGGTCTGCGGTCTCTACCGCAGACTTGGCAGCAATTGACTTTTGCTGTCAACCGTGCGCGCTGCCAAAGGCGCAAGTCCCGTTACCTCAACCATAAATAAGAGAGTAGTTTCGTACTACTCTCTTATTTATTAGATAAATCACCCCTACATATTATCATTTTTTACAAATCGGCAACCGCTTGTTTTTTGCTTGACTTCATTAACACTTTAATGTAAAATTATAACTGAATAATTATTCAGTCAAAAAAGGAATTGCTTTTTATGCCTAAAACACCGGAAAGATGTCAGGAAATCCGAGAAGAAACCAAAAAGAAAATTTTGCGTGATTCAATGCTTTATTTTGCGCGAAACGGCTTTGCCGGCACAAAAATCAGCG
The DNA here is from genome assembly GCA_029054485.1 of Clostridia bacterium. Taxonomy (GTDB): domain Bacteria; phylum Bacillota; class Clostridia; order Christensenellales; family Borkfalkiaceae; genus Coproplasma. Next base: position 1,334 of record JAIDFD010000194.1, read on the forward strand.
ACTTGTCCGGTTATATCGGTATAGGTCAAGGCACGATGTATCTTTACTTTAAGTCAAAAGAAGATTTATTCAAAGAAATTTTTGCTATATGTAATAATGACAAAGAGATTAAGGACTTGAAAATATTGTCACGCTTGCCTATTTCCGCAAAAAAGAAAATCAAAAAACTATCAGAAACAGTAATTGCAAAACTGGAACAGAACGAAAACTATGCGGCAAAAGTAACCTTAACCACTCAGGTGCTTTTTGAAAAAGACGGATTTTCATCTGAAAGCACTACTTATCAATCTGAAATATACAAGTACACGGCAAAAATAATTGAGCAAGGTCAAAAGGAAAAAAGCGTTGTTGGGGGTTCTTCAATGAAACTTGCAGACTTCTATTGGAGTGTTGTTTATCTTTACGCATTAAAGAAACTATTTACAACGAAATACGAAACCCTTACTGTTGCCGATTTGGAAAGAGTTTTATTAAAGGACGAAAATAAAAATGAATGAAAAAAACTTAAAAATTATTAAAGTCTGCTATTCCTTTGGTATTGCCTTTGTGCTAGTATTTTCAGCAGTATTCACCTATCGCGAACACCTTGCCGAAACTTACGAACTCACTTTTTTAAGCAGTTTTATCGTAGGAATGTTTTTTATCGTCAGCGGTGTTTTGCTCCTCATCAATAAACAAATACCGCAAATACTATACCTTTGCG
>JAIDFD010000195.1 GCA_029054485.1 Clostridia bacterium
ACTTTTTACCGTGCAGTTTTTCCTGCGCTATTCTGTAAAGCTCTTCGGTTGCGAACGAAATTTTCATTATAACGTCCCGCTTGTTTACCGGGTGAATCCAGAAGCTGTCATCGCGTGTGGAAATATCAAGACAGTCGCCGAAGGTTTCCTTCTTTTTTCTGTCGCGGTAATTAAACTCTATATGCACGCTTTCAAGCTCGCTGGGGGCAAGGTGTTTTTCAAACGGCTCGCCGTAGGCATTGCACCAAAAATGAGTGCCCGTCATATCCTGACGGAATTTGCCCCTGCCTTGCGAAAAGTATTTGTTTTTGGGAAGGGTGTGGACTTCTATTTCGTCCTCGAAGAAATATTCGCCCAACTCAACCTCACGCCGCACATTTTCGCGCTCCCACTTGAACCAGTCGGGAATATGTGCAAAGCGGGTGTTGCCGTTGTGCGCTTCAAGCCGACCGTACTCGGTCATCTCCCACTTCTTACCGCAGTGTCTGCACTCCAAAGTAGTGCCTTCGGAATACATTTCATGCTCCCTTCCGCACTCGCAGCACTGGTACAAAATACTGTGCAGACCGCGCGCGCGTTGGGGGAAATCTATTTTTATTTGATTATCGTACTGGTATTTGAAATCATCGTATTCGAAGTTGTTTAAAATGCGCTCGTTTATCTCTTCCGCAGAAAGAGTTTCCACCTCTTCCGCCGTTGCAACGCAGACAAGCTTGCCTTTTAACGGCGTGGGGCGGAATTTGTCCTTATTCCACTGCGGGTTGCAGATAAAGTTGCCGTAAGACAAAAGAACAACTACGGGCAGCTTTAAATACTTAGCCATTTTTCCGACCGCGGGAGTTATAAAACTGCGCGTGCCGTCAAAGGAATACCGCGCCTCGGGATAGATACAGACGGGGTTTTTATAATGCTCGGCGCAGTATTTCATATGCTTTATCAAAAGCACGTCCTTTATAAACTTGCGCTTTGCTATACCGCCCGCCAACCGCATTAACGTAATGGTATTGTCGTGCATAGCATCTATTGCAACAACGTAATTCATGTTGTACGGTTTGATTGCACCGAAAAGTATTCTGAAATCCATTTCGCTTGCGTGGTTTGCAAGCAGAAAATAGGGCGGTTTTATCCCCTCCATATTCACATACTCGCACTTGAAATTGCGCTTCTTCAATACGGGGTAAGCCGCGATAGCCTTAGCTATTCCCATAAAAGCCGCGTTTGGTTTTTTGGGCTTCACTTTGAAGTTATACCGTGCAACTTTTTTCATTTCTCTTTGTCCTTATAACCGCTTAGCCGGCGTTCCAAGTGCGGTGTTCTTTAAACCAGTCGGTGTCCTTTAACAGGGTGTAGTTGTTCGAGCAGTAAAGTTTAAGCGTGCCGCCCTTGCAATAGAAAACGATGTTTCCGTTCATAGACGTATAATTGTAGCCCGACTGCGAAGCGAACGTGCCGTTAGTAACCTCGGGCAGATCGGTTGCAAGGGTGGTTACGTAAATTTGGTCGGTGTACTTTGACACGTTGTCAATCATTATCTGCGTGGGGAAGGTGTTTTCGTCCGTCTTGGTGTATTCGGGCGAGCCCGCGCAACAGCAAACCGTAACGTACTTGGGTTTTATCACGCTTAACAGCTTTTCCGTTGACGAGGTTTTACTGCCGTGGTGTCCCGCCTTGTACAGCTCGACTTCGGGCAGAATGTCATACTCTGACCTGCTGTTGGAAGCAACCGAGTAATGGTCAACCATTCTGCTCTCGCCGTCCTCTTCCAAATCGCCCGTAAACAGATAGTATTTGTTGCCGTCCGATTTTTCCTGCGTAAGTAAAGTTACGACCGAGTGATTATTCTCATCGTTTCTGTCAACGTTGTAGTAGTAATAATTGTAGAGAATATTAATTGACAGCGTCTGCGCTTCATCGAGGTAATACTGCCTCTGCGCGCCGTCCGTCATATCATAGCACTGGCTTGCGGTGTAAACGTTTGCGCCGTTCTCTTTGGCGTAGTCAACCGCCGAGAGGAAGTTGTTGTAAAGCGCACCGTCCTCTTTGTCGGGTTTTACGTTATCAAACATTATAATAGTGCCGATTTCGTATTGATATAAAATTCCCGTCCTCGGATTGCCCGCAAGTCCCACAAAGCCGGAAATATGGTCTTGGTCTGCGTGGGTTGCGATTACATATTCAAGAATGCCGTCCTCGCAGTAGTCGTCGACGTATTCTTTTATTGTAGAAGCACTCGCCTGCCGCGAGCCTGCGTCTATCAAAACCTCGGTATCGCCGCACTTGATTAAAAGGCTGTCGCCCGCGTATCTGTTGCCCAGTTCCAAAAAGTGAATTGAAAAGTCGGCTTCGCCGATATCTTCGAGATTGCCGATAATGGAAACCGTCTGACCGCAGTCATCGCATATTCCGTCGTCGTCCGCGTCCGTGTGGTTTCCGGTAGCAGGAATAACTTCCTCTACGTCTGTTTTACACGTCAGACAGGTATGGTGTCGTAATCCCTCTTCGCCGCAGGTGGGCTCTTCATCGGTTATCCAATCGCCGTAATTATGTCCAGTCGGGCGCAGTGACCTCGTCTCTTCATAGCCGCAGGAAGCGCAGATATGCTTATCCGAGCCGAAGCCCTCGCAGGTAGGCAGCAAAACGGGCAGCCACTCGCCGAAATCGTGTCCGGTTGCCTCAATCTTCCGCGTTTGCTCTTCGCCGCAGACGGTGCAAATATGCTTTTCCTCGCCCTCGGCTTCGCAGGTTGCGTCAGTTGTAGTTTCCCATTCGCCCCAGTAGTGTTCACCCGTACCCAACAGTTTATGAAAAAACTGCGGTTTAAAGTACCATAAAAGAGCTATTACGGCGATTATTACTACCAAAATTACCACAATGACCGCAGTAACCTGTTTTTTTACTTTTCTCTTGCCTGCCATTTCCGTCCCTTATAATGATTTTAACTGGTTTAAAATCTTTTCGCGCATTTCAATATATTTATTGAGTTTGGCACGCTCATCGTCTACAAGTTTTTTGGGCGCCTTTGAAATAAAGCCCGAGTTGTTCAGCTTACCGTCCGCGCGGGCTATTTCCGCCGTTACCTTTTCAAGCTCGGCTTGAAGTCTTGCCTTTTCCTTTTCCAAATCCACAAGCTCGCCCATAGGGATATACAGCGTGCAGATTGCAAGAACTTTGGTTACCGCGTTATCACCCGCCTCTTCAGCGGAAGATACGAACTTAATCTCTTTCGCGCCGGCAAGCTTCAAAATGCTGTCCTCGTTCTGGGAGATGAGCCTCTTGCTCTCGGTCGCGATATAGAGGTGAACTTTTTTGGAGGGCGGGCAGTCGACCTCGGTCTTGACCGCGCGCACCGCCTTGATTATATCCATAATGCCCGCAAAGGACTGTGCGTCCTTTTTGTACGCAAGCTTAGAATTATAGCGGGGGAATTCCTCAGTCATAATCGTGCCTTTTGTGTTCGGCAGACTGCTGTAAATTTCGTCCGTGACGAAAGGAATAAACGGATGCAGAAGTTTGAGCGCGTTTTCAAGCACGAATAAAAGAACGGAAACCGCGCCCTCCTTCTTCGCCTTGTCGTCCGAATACAAAACGGGTTTGACAAGCTCGATATACCAGTCGCAGAAGTCCGACCACATAAAGTCGTACATAATCTGGCAGGCTATACCCAGCTCAAATTTGTTCATAGCGAGCGTAACGTCGCGTATGGAAGATTGCAGTCTTGCAATAATCCACTTGTCCGCAGGAGTAAGCTTTATTTCGGATAAAGGCTTTGCCTCAACGCCCTCCGCATTCATAATAACAAACCTGCTGGCGTTCCAGATTTTGTTCATAAAGTTACGGCAGGACTCCACCTTAGTATCCGAGTAGCGAGTATCGTTGCCGGGGGCTACGCCCTGCAACAGCGAAAAGCGCAGGCTGTCCGCGCCGTACTTTTCGATAACTTCCAAGGGGTCTACGCCGTTGCCCAAGGATTTGGACATCTTTCTGCCCTTTTCGTCGCGCACCAGTCCGTGGATTAACACGTCGCGGAAAGGCACCTTGCGCATATGCTCGAGCCCGGAGAAAATCATTCTGGCAACCCAGAAAAAGATTATATCGTAGCCTGTAACGAGGACGTCGCCGGGGTAAAAATATTCCAAATCGGAAGTGTCGTCGGGATAGCCCAAGGTTGAAAAAGGCCACAGCGCCGACGAGAACCAGGTATCGAGAACGTCCTCGTCCTGCGAGAGTTTTTTGCTTCCGCAGTGCGGGCAAGCCTTGGGGTCGGATTTTTCGCAGATTTCTACGCCGCAGTCGGCGCAGTACCACACGGGTATTCTGTGTCCCCACCAGAGCTGGCGCGAGATACACCAGTCCTTGACGTTTTCCATCCAGTTGTAATATACCTTTGCGAAGCGCTCGGGTACGAAAGTGATTTTTTTGTCTATAACGGCGTTTATCGCGGGGCGGGCAAGCCCTTTCATTTTGACGAACCACTGTCTTGAAACGAGCGGCTCAACCGTTGAATTACAGCGGTAGCAGTGCCCTACGTTGTGCCTGTGCGGCTCTATTTTTACGAGCGCACCGATATTTTTCAGCTCTTCAACCAGCTTTTTACGGCAGGCGTATCTGTCCATACCCTCAAACTTGCCCGCAAGAGAATTCATTGTGCCATCGTCGTTCATTACACGCACAACGGGAAGCTTGTGCCTGAGCCCTACCTCGAAGTCGTTGGGGTCGTGCGCGGGCGTGATTTTTACGCAACCCGTGCCGAATTCCATATCCGCGTGCTCGTCCCCGACAATGGGAATAGCCTTATTAACCACGGGCAGAATTACGTTTTTGCCGATTAAGTGCTTATATCTCTTATCCTCGGGATTGACCGCAACGGCGGTATCGCCGAACATAGTTTCGGGGCGGGTCGTTGCTACTTCGAGGCATACGTTTTCACCCTCAACGGGATAATTTATATGCCAGAAAAAGCCGTCCTCTTCCTCGTAGACAACCTCCGCATCCGAAAGCGCGGTTTTACAGCAGGGGCACCAGTTTATTATTCTGTTTCCCCTGTAAATAAGCTTTTTATTATAAAGGTTTACAAACACCTCGCGGACTGCCTTGGAGCATTTTTCGTCCATAGTGAACGTAAGGCGGGACCAGTCGCAGGACGAACCCAGTTTTTTAAGCTGCTGGACAATCCTTGCGTTGTACTTGTCCTTCCACTGCCAGACGCGCTTTAAAAAGCCTTCACGTCCAAGACTTTCCTTACTCTCGCCCTCGGCTTTGATTTGCTCTACTACCTTGACTTCGGTCGCGATAGACGCGTGGTCGGTACCCGGTAGCCAAAGCGCGCAGTATCCCTGCATACGCTTGAAGCGTATAACCGCGTCCTGCATAGTTTCGTCCATGGCGTGTCCCATATGAAGCTGACCCGTAATATTGGGGGGCGGCATCATTACCGTAAAGGGAACCTTGTTATCGTCGCGAACCGCTTTAAAACAGCCGCTCTCTTCCCATTCCTTATAAAGTCTGTCCTCAAAGTCCTTGGGGTTGTAAGTCTTTTCCATAAAAACCTCGTAAATAAATCCTTTCTATTATACCTTAAACGGGTTTTGGTTGTCAAACGCAAATAATCGGCGCATACAATGTATTATTAAATTTTTTCAGGCGGCGGCAATATTAAAAAATTAAATTTGGCGCACGCCGACAGGAGTAATACATTGAAAAAAAGGCTTGTACTGGTTCTTCTTTCAGTCGTAATGGCGTTGGTTGTACCCTTCTCCTTTGCGGGCTGTAAGAAAAACGACAAACTTATAAGAATCAACGAAGTCACCCACTCGGTATTCTACGCGCCCATGTATCTTGCGGACGCACTTGGATATTTTGAAGAAGAAGATATTGAAATCGAGCTTACCAACGGCGGCGGTGCGGACGCAACTATGGCGGCGGTGCTTTCGGGCGCGGCGGACATAGGTTTCTGCGGTCCCGAAGCCGTTATTTACGTTGCCGTCGGAGGCAGCAATGACCAGCCCAAAGTTTTCGGTCAGCTTACAAAGCGAGACGGAAGCTTTCTTGTGGGCAGAGAAAAAATAGACAACTTCGATTGGAGCATGCTCGAAGGAAAATCAATCCTCGCAGGCAGACAGGGCGGCGTTCCCGCTATGACTTTTGAGTACGTTTTGGATAAACTCGGCGTAAACGCGAAACTCAACTACGACGTTGCGTTCAATATGATGACGGCGGCGTTCGAAAGCGGAATTTCGGACTACTGCACGATGTTCGAACCTACCGCGTCCGAATATCAGGCGGCGGGCAAGGGCTATATAGTGGGTTCGGTCGGGCAGGACTCGGGCGAGCTTCCCTACACCTGCTT
>JAIDFD010000196.1 GCA_029054485.1 Clostridia bacterium
CAACGTATCCGCCGATAGTTTCGGGAATTACAACGTTTGACTTTGTGCCGCGGTAGCCGGTAACTATAATGTCAGAGCCCGCGGTTTTATCGGGGTCCGCAAAAACGTACTCAACGCCCGAATAGGTAAAGCCCGTTGAATCGTCCATAAAACGTCTTAACTGAAAATATGTAACGATCGCGGCGCATACCAGTAACAGCAGTGCAAGAATACTCACAGCCACGGGTATACCCAGACTCTTTTCGGTCACCGTTCTCGTCTTGCCGCGCATAGCGGCTTTGACCGTACTCACGTCGAAGTTTGCGCCCTGCGCCGCCTCGTAATCGATCGCAACGCCGCCCTTGCCGTCGCGGTAAAGGTAACCGCCGTAAACCGCGCTTTCAACCTTGGCGATAAAATCGCAGCAGGCGTCGTCGACCTCTATCTTTTCGCCGAACGCGAAAGAGGACGCGCCGCACTTATCGGACGAAAGGTGCAAAACGCTTAAAGTCTGACCCTTTTTGTCAAGCAGGGTAACCTTTAAATTCACTTCGTCCACCGCTTCCGCGCGGGAGTTTTTAAGCTTTAATAAAAGATACTTTTTGCCTTCCTGACGGATAAAGAGAAAGCTCGTCACCGCCACAAAATTTTCGGTTTGGGGGCGGACGTACACGCCCTTGGAAATTACGCTATAATTTTGCATTTTTATCCTCCCCCTTAAATTTTCCGCTCTTCCACAAAACGTAAATAGACGCCGTCAGCAGATTGAACGCGACAGCGCCCGCCGCGATGAGAAAGGTGTATAACCAGTCCTTGCCCGATATAAAGAAACTTTCGCTGTAAATTCCGCCGAACATTTGCGTCAGGCAAATTTTTGCAAATACTACGCCGAGGAGATCGGCAACCGCGCTCAAAGACAGATACCAGGCAAGATTTTTGGGACTGATTTCGCCGTGCAGTCCCCTGCCCTTCTTCTGTCCGTTAACTTCGTTTAATGAAAGGGTTACAAAGGAAGTTTCTTCGGGAAGCTCGCAGACTTCGGTAAAACCCTGCCTTGAAATTATTTCCTTAACGTTCAGAATTTTGACCGTGTTGCCGTCCCTGTCGAATACGGCAATATCGAAGTCGATATATTTGATTTTTTCGTCTATTTTGCAGAGCAAAAACTTTTTGCCGCCGCGCTCGGACAAAACGTACTGTTTTATATATTTTGCCGCCTTGATATCGGGTTCATACACCATCGAAGGTCCGCTTTCGCCGTCCACGCTTTTAACTCCGCGCCCCGTAACGGGAAGCCTGCCGAAGTCGGTGCGCAAAAAGGCCTTGGGCAAAACAAGGACGTGTATTAAAACAAACGCCGCAACCAAAACCGCAAGCACTATTGACCAGACTACCATTCGTCCGCCTCCCTTTGTTTTTCCGGTAAATAAAAAAGTGCGCTCCTATGCGGAACGCACCCAACAGTACACTCCACATCGTTGCGACACAATTCCCGTAGTATGAGATAAAGTGAAGTACTTATTGGCAATACAGTACTCCATACTACGCTATTAAATTGTGTCGCATGACAACTATACCATAATTTAAGCGTAAAAGCAATAATTTAACCCGCCGATTTTAAAAACCACGTCTATGCGCGCCCGCGCGCGGGCATATTACTCTATTATATAGTTATTTTATCACCGCTTTGATTATATGTAAATAAAAAGCTTTTAAATGGAAAAATAAGGAGCGCTCCCGCGCTCCTTATTTTCATGTTTTTTTCTTTAATTTTGC
>JAIDFD010000197.1 GCA_029054485.1 Clostridia bacterium
ATTATAATCGGCAGTATTTTTTCTGTAAAAGCAGAACGAACGCTCGCCTTTTTCGTCAAGTTCAACAAATGCAAGGGTTGTGTTGCGTTCGGCATCGCGGTTAATCAGCACACCGTCGAGATTTTGCCCGTTTGCAAAATTTATGAGAAAATCACCTATCAAATCGTTTCCCACACTGCCGGCAAACTTGACTTCCGCGCCGAATATTTTAGCAGCGCAAGCTACGTTAAAGGGCGCGCCGCCCGCCTTACGCTCATACCATATCGTGCCGTCTTTTACCGTGCCTATCATATCGGCTAAAATTTCGCCTATGCAAAGTATCATTTTTCTGTCTCCGTAACAGTATTTTCAGTCTCGGTTTTAACGGACTTTTTTACTGATATATTTTCGATAATCAGGAAAACCGCCGTTCTTATAAGCAATACTAAGAAGAAAATCAAAAGCGTCGCTATTATTAAGCTGTTCCTCGGAACAAAATAACCGCATATAAAGGTTATAATTGCCGAAATCAGCGAACCGATCAGCAGGTATGAACCTATTATTTTTATACAGCCGCCAAACCCTTTACCCATCTTGGATTTTATAAGCCTTAAAACGCAGAAAGCAATCAACGCAAGAATTAAAGGCATCAAAATTATAAACGGCAGAAGCCTTATTAAATTCATAAAGTATACATATACGCTCAAAGGGGCGGTTGCATTAAATGCGCTTTTAATAAAGTTATCTGCGTCTTTTGCGGTAGAAAAGGTTGTTCCATCGGAAAAATTTTTATAAAACCCGTAAAAAGTAACTTTTGTTCCTGTATTCGTTTCGAACGAGCCGACGCAAGAGTCGTTGAATATAAAAAGGTATTTTTCAGCGCCGCCGTTTAAGTAATTGTGGAAATAATAATTCCTTAAAAGCGGAGCCGAGCCCGTACTTTCGTATGCCGATAAATCGGGATAATACGCTTTTACATACAGACTGTATACCTGCTTTTGGTATTCGTCACGCGAAATCTCCCCCTGCTTTTTTTGCAATTCCGAAAAACTTTCGCTGTTTATACTTGTCAGATAGCTTTCGTGTCCGGCTGTAAGTTCGTCTGTAAGAATCAGCTCGTTAGCGGTATAGCGGATTTTAAAATCAAAATTCCGTTTCGCAACATCCGACAAGGTGGCATAATCTTCTAAAGTGATTTCCTGCTGCTCACCGTCGTTTGATAGGTAATAAGCCTCAAAATCGTCAAACGTATCAGCGGGACGGGTATCGACCACAAGGTTATAACCGTTTAAGCCGTATGCCGCCGCGTCTTCTTCACTGGAAAACGTATCTACAATGCGGACGGCGGCAATCTTTTGCGACTTCACTTCAAGATTTAAGCCGTCGTCCGAAACCGCATTGCGGACAAAAGCCGTAAAATCGGTTGAAGTGTTGTATTGAGCTGAAAAGGGCAGCAAATCCGCAGCCAGTAAACCGCAAAGCAGAAAGACGAGCGCAAAAACCACGCCCAAAGCGATGTTTAAATATCCGCGCTTTAGTGCTTCTTTAGATATTTTATCGGAGAAAAAACTCAACCCGATAAATTTAAGCCAGCTCTTCATATTTCCGCCCCTTTGAATATTGCTTACTTGTTACCGATTTCTCTACCCATTACACACTGTTCGGTTTCAGCATCGAACAAATGAATATCCTTTTCATTGAATGAAAGGATTATATCATCCCCGGCGCGGTAATCGTTGCGCTCAGGCATACTGATAATGTAATCCGGTCCGTTTTCGTCAAGTTTTATAAAGAGTTGCGTCGTATTACCGAGAACCTCTTTTATCGTTAATTTGGTATTTAACGTCTTTTCTGATTTAACAGTTACTACCGAAATGCTTTCGCCGCGTATTCCCAGCGTTAAACGGTGTTCATTACCATCCAGATATTGCTTTTCGATATTGCGGAGCTTATCAAGACTGAAATTGATTTTTTGTCCGTTTGCAAAAGCAGTTACAAGATGTTTACCCGACTTTTGAACTAAAACGTCAAAAAAGTTCATTTGCGGTGTGCCGATAAAGCCGGCTACAAACTTATTTTCGGGATAATCATAGAGATTGGTCGGCGTGTCAATCTGCTGAACAATACCTAATTTCATAACAACAATTCTGGTACCCATTGTCATAGCTTCTATCTGGTCATGGGTAACGTAGATAAATGTAGTTTTCAATTCGTTATGAAGTTTTACTATTTCAGACCGCATTGTGGTACGAAGCTTTGCATCAAGGTTTGAAAGCGGTTCGTCCAAAAGGAAAACCTTCGGGTCGCGCACCATAGCTCTGCCCAAAGCAATACGCTGTCTCTGTCCGCCTGACATTTGAGCAGGCTTATTATCTAACAGTTCTTCAATGTTGAGGACCTTTGCCGCCCATTCTACTTTTGCCGCAATTTCTTCCTTTGACATATGTCTGTAAGAATAAGCCTGAACGGGTGTAGTACTACAATAATTAAGTTCTGATTTTGCAATTTCTTTGCGCTTTTTAAGAGCGAGCCTAGCCTCGCTATTTGAAATTTCGTCCGCGCTTAAACCTATAGATTCATATACTTTTTTGAGTTCAACGTATGCTGCGTCTATCTTCGCAACATATTGGGGAACTACCGCTTCTGCCCTTTCGCACGCAGATAAAACGGATGTAAAATAATTTACCTTCTCCAAATCAATCTGCATTATAGGGTTTCCGTTCTCATCGGTTTTTACACTTTTAACTACTTTCTTTTCGCCGTTTTCCTCTATCAACTTCGATTCGTAAACTTCCAGCGGAGTTTTGGCATAATAATTTAACTGTTCCCCCGCGCGCTCTTTACATTCGGCAAGTTCTGCCGCCGCTTTACCGTAAGTTTCCTCATCGAAGTCAACAAAACATAAGCACATCTTTTTATTGATAGCTGAAAGAGCTTTACGTATCTGTTTTTGCAGACTTAAAACTTGCTTTTCCGCTTTTTTCAATGCGGCGCGGCGCTCGTTAAATTGCCTTTTATCTTCTTCGGAAATCTTTTCGGTATTTTCAACATTGGGCTGAATTTCCGATAACTTTAAATTAAAATAGTCAACAATTTCGCTCTCGCGCTCATAAGCTATATCTTTTTCAATCTGCTTCAATCTGACTTTAAGCTCGCGCACCTTGGTTTTATCTATAGCAAACACAAGGTTACCGTCTTTGTCTTTCATTTCTTCGGGAATTTTGCGGAGCTTTAAAGCAAACTCTATTATCTGCTGCGCCGTCATATGAGGATAAAGGGCATAGCTTTGAAATACCATTGCTATGTCCCTGTCCTTGGGGTCAACATCGTTTACGAGTTTTCCGTCGATATAAAGTTCACCGCTTGAAATATCTTCAAGTCCCGCTATCATGCGTAGAGTCGTTGACTTACCGCAACCTGAAGGACCTACGAATACAATAAATTCGCCGTCCTCTATTTCCATATTAAAATCTTTAACTGCAACAAAGTTGCCGGACCGCTTTACCAC
>JAIDFD010000198.1 GCA_029054485.1 Clostridia bacterium
ACCCACGACGGTACAGCTACGATGGACTGGATGGTTCAGGAGCAGGAGAGAGGTATTACCATAACTTCCGCGGCGACCACCTGCCATTGGACGAGAACGGGTCTTACCAAAAAGGACGAGTGCAGAATTAACATTATCGACACCCCGGGACACGTTGACTTTACCGTAGAGGTTGAGCGTTCGCTCCGCGTTCTCGACGGCGCGGTCGCAACCTTCTGCGCGAAGGGCGGTGTTGAACCCCAGTCCGAAACCGTTTGGCGTCAGGCTGACAAGTACAAGGTACCCCGTATCGCATACGTCAACAAAATGGACATCAACGGCGCAAACTTTCCCCGCGCGGTCCAGATGATGCGCGAAAGACTCAACGCAAACCCCGTTCCCATCGAGCTTCCCATCGGTAAAGAAGATACCTTCCGCGGTATCGTTGACCTCATCGAAATGAACGCGGAAATCTACGACTCGGACGATGGCAAACAGTACCACAAGGACGAAATCCCCGCAGATATGAAGGATGCGGCGGAAGAAGCCCACATGACGGTTATGGAAGCTGCGGCCGAAGGCGATGACGAGCTTATGGAAAAGTTCCTTGAAACGATGGAACTTACCCCCGATGAAATCAGAAAAGGTCTGAGAAAGGCTACCATAGATATGAAATGCACCCCCGTTCTTTGCGGTTCGTCCTATAAGAACAAGGGCGTACAGATGCTTCTGGACGCGGTTATAGACTATCTTCCCTCCCCCGTGGACGTTGCGCACGTTAAGGGCGTAAACCCCGACAACGGCAAAGAGGAAGAGCGAGAAACCTCGGACGACGCGCCTTTCGCAGGACTTGCATTCAAAATTGCAACCGACCCGTTTGTAGGCCGTCTTGCATATTTCAGAGCTTATTCCGGCGTGCTTGACTCGGGTTCGTACTGCTACAACTCGACCAAGGGCAAAAAGGAAAGAGTAGGACGTCTTGTGCAGATGCACGCAAATACCCGTACCGAAATCCCCAGAGTTTACTCGGGCGATATCTGCGCAATCGTCGGACTTAAAGACACCACTACGGGCGATACCCTCTGCGATGAAAAGCATCCTATCGTCCTCGAACAAATGACTTTCTCCGATCCCGTTATCCAGCTCTCAATCGAGCCCAAGACCAAAGCGGGACAGGAAAAAATGACTATGGCGCTTATCAAGCTCGCCGAAGAAGACCCCACGTTCAAGACCTATACC
>JAIDFD010000199.1 GCA_029054485.1 Clostridia bacterium
ACGCACAACTACACAGACTGGACTATATCAAAGCCCCCGACGTGTACGCAACCAGGCGTAGAAGAGGGCACCTGCCCCGACGACGGCGCAACCACGACCAGATCGGTTGATCCACTCGGTCACGATTACGGCGACTGGATAATCAAAGTACCCACCGTAATGTCATTCGGCAAGGCTACTAAAATCTGCGCAAACGACAGCGCACACGACCACGTAATCGAAGTGGATCTTCCCGCTCTCTCAACTGACATATACACGGTCAAGAACCTGAAAGAAACGCCCACTTACGTTCAGAGCCAGTATACTTTTGCGCATGAAGAAGGCGATATCGTATTCGTGGCAAACGCAACCAAGCATGGAATTTCATACACTGAACTTTCGATTGAAGATGCAGTTACAACGGCTATCGATCCGTATTATTCCTCACTCGTCGGCAAGGTCGAGGGCGATAATGTTACTAAAACTAACAGGGAGAGCAAAAATCCCTTTCTTTATGAACTTGGCGAAAACTACGTCCACGTTAATACCGGCGATTACGAATACTGGTTCGATATTGACGGCGAAGACGTAAGCGGCGTCGTTTCAGACGGTACCGTTTACCGTTTTGCAAACGAAAACGATGCGGATTATTTGAACGGCATTTCGTTCAACAATCCTTTCACCGGCGAAAAATGCTACGGCGCAGAAGAATTGCTTGACTCGCTGTATGCTTCGGCAACTGCGCCTGCGGATTACAATAACGCATTTTATGCGGAAAAAGCTAACCAACATAATGGCTTTTACTATTTCGAGTGGACGGTAGTAGAGTCCACCTTCAGCGACAGAGTAGGAACAGGCAACGGAAACGAGGTAATGACGGCAAATACCGATACTATTTATAAAGCCAAAGTAGAGTTCTCTCTTGACATCAATTTCATGCTTTCTGAGTTACACCTCTCGTATGATAAATACATTTATCAGTACGAAGTAGAAGAGACAGAAGAAGGCTCGGGTATTTATGTGGCGAAAGACGAACTTCCCTACATTTATGACAAAAACGATAATTCCTACGAACCGAACCCCGGAGACGAGCCTGATGCTCATTACGAAATTAACGTTGAGCAGACTGCGCTTGAACAGATCGGAATTCTTCCCATCAATCCTTTTGAGTTTGACAAGATAACTGTTTCTTCGTTCAATATGCTGGCAGGCGGCGAAGTAAGCAAAGAAGAGTTTGATGCAGTCCGCGATGACGATGAAGAGTACGTTAAGGAAATCTTAACCGGCTGGGATGTGGCGTATGTCGTTAAAAAGCATTTTGAAGCGGGCGAAACGATAAGTATCACCACTGCGGGACAAATCAAAATTTATCTTGCAGACTTCGCACCCGATACGGCTGCCGAATACGCTACGCTCAACCCCGTTCGCGTATATCTCGTACCTGAAGACGACGAAGATATACTTATTGCGGCTTCTGACTCGTGGCCTTACGGCACCCCGATTACGGCAGTATATAGCAACGATGAGTCGTACGTACTCTTAAAAAGCCGTGAAAACGTGGGCGACTTCACAATCAAGATTTGTGTTGGCGATGCAACAAAGACCTTCACCCTGCACGTTGCCGAGGCTGCTCCCGAAGAGCTTGTAACTAACGTAAACGTTTACAACGATTCCAAGGATAGCTACGACGTTAAAAAGATTGATAACGTAACCGTTTACGAGGGGCAGAATCTGACCTTTGAGGTTGCTGTTGGTAACTTTGAAGACCCTTACGATATCTATACCTGCGATCCCAGTTCGACCGTTACCCTTAAAGAGAATTACGAGGGCGTAAGCATCACCGAAAAAGACGGCGTTTACACCTTGACGGCTACGAAAGCGGGCGAGTACGTTATAAACGTAGTTTCAAAACTTGACGAAAGCGTAACCACAACCCTTACCGTAACGGTAGTTGAAGCACCCGTCGTTGAAGATATGCTTGACGGCGAATATTCCGCAGGCGACTTCACTGTAACCTTTAACAACGGCAAAGTAACCATATCCGCTAACGAAGACGTAGTAGCTGAATTTGATTGCGCTTACGCAGACGGCGTTTTGACCGCTAACAGCAGTGATAATAAGTTCAGTATCGAGCTTACCGAAAACTACAACCTCGTACTCGTTTACGTCGACGACTTCAACAAAACCAACAGGGCAGTACTTAAAGTGTCCGGTGGCGCAGGTGAAGCAGTCAAAGAGGCGCTTGTCGGAACTTGGAGCGGTAGGTTTGATTCTTACAACATGACGGTTACTTTCAATGATGACAGCACGGTTACGTTTAATGACTCTATGTGTAGTAATGTTACATTGAATTACGAATTAACCGATAATGGCGATGGAACTTTCAGCATAACGTTTGAAGATATCGATGGCGATACTTATTACGATAATTACGGCGCTTGGTTTGGCTTGACTGCAAACGGCAGCACCGTTACGTTTGACGGCAGTGCCGTTACAGGATTAACAATACGCGTGTTCGATACGGCTAGTTATGACGAGGGTAACTTCGTAGCTACGAAAAATTAATCGATAACAAAAATAGGGAGCAAGCAGTTTGCTTGCCCCTTATTTTTTTGCACTTTTTTTAAATGGAAACCTTATGAAGATTATCAAAAATTATGCTTACGCACTTAGTGTATCCGTCCCTGTCAGGCTTTTCGTCGAGGCGGTAGCTTGCGTTGTATCTGTTCAGTATCTCAAACAGCGTCATAAGACCTATGCCGCTGCCGCCCTCGTTTTTGTGGGTGGTAATCCGTTTTTTGCCCATATTTTCAATAACCGATTTATCAAAGGGAGGACCGTTGTCGTAAAAGCTCACGCTTGCGATACCGTTATTAATTTCAAACGCAATAAAAATTTTTCCGTTTTCCGTGTGTCTTGTTGCGATAACCGCGTTTTCGCCCAAATCGCAGACCAAAGTATTCAAGTCAACAGGGTCCTTTATAGCTTGCAATGCCGCGGGAATTGCGCCGTTGTCTATTTTGAACTCAGTCGAAATTTTGTTTTGCTTTGCGTTTGAATCAAGGAAGTGCAAAACCGCGTCCAGTGAGTAGTTACCCGTTTTCGGCAGGCTGTCCGTTTTTGCCTGATACTCATCGATAACCCGATTGCGCTCGGAAGAAAGGCTTTTCAGCTGTAATAACAAATCTTCAAACTCTTTTTTGTCGGGCGCGTTTTCAATCAGTTTTTCAACGGCGCCCGCCATGGCGGGTATTAGTTTGTTGTCTCTGTGAATTATTTTTGATAGCTCTTCATTTTGCTTAATCAGCTTTTCGCGCTCTTGCTCGTATTCCTCAATGCGCCGCTCGTAAATCATCTCGTTGCGCTTGTAAATCTGCTTTTGATAGTTGTTGGTAACGTGCTTTTTCCACCAGATTATAAAAGCCAACCAGCAGAACAGCAGAGCTAAAACAATAAGTTCTAGCGGTGAATTTGCAATATTGTTCGTGTAGAACAGCGTCATTAAAAAGATACTTAAAATGCTTATTAAAAGTAAAATTTCTATTGTGCCGTTATTGCTTTGAATTGAAATCCCGCTCCTCAATCTTTTTATTCTGTAAATTAGAAAAACAAACAGTAACTGTAAAACACTGGATGATATGGCTGTAGCGCAATCTACTATTGTTTCGTTTTTTATTAAACTGAAAGCGAAAAAAGCGAGTGGAATAGACAATATAAAAGCGGCAACCATTGAAATTATGGTCATGCCGCACGAAATTACGCTGACGGTTGTTGTGTTTAATACCGAGCGTCTGAAACGTAAACAGTATAAAAATGTCAGCAACAAAAAGCCGACAGGTACTAACATTTTAAGGTTTTTTGTCGCAAAATGCAGAATAGCGGCTAGAACTATTGTTACAAGTAAATCAAGTAAATTAAAAAATCTTAATTTAGTTTTTGTAAGCTTTAAAAATCCGTAAAGACTGCATATAAATAAGCAAGAATATTTACCTACTGCAATAATATCGTCAATCATAATACCTCCACAAATGTAATATTTTCTAATAAAACCAACAGCCAAAAGCTCATTTCGTTTATTCTCCTTAAATTTTATAATCAAAGAAAAACAAAGGAGGATTGCAGAATGTGGTGGCGTTTCTGGAGCTGGTATAGATCATTCTGGCTCTGCATTTAACCAGAAAGCGGGCTGTGCTTAATGCACAGCTCGCTTTTTTATATCTCGTTTTTAATTTGTTGCGCGTAGTAAAAGATGAACTCGGTAATAGTAGGTACGCCCTTATCCGATTTAATTTTTGCGGTGTAGTGTTCAAGCAAATCTTCTATATCGGAAGTGGACCACGCGCGGTTAATTGCGTTTTGCATTGCGCGCTCAACGCTGTTTTCGGTCTTGCGGTACTTTTCGCCGATTACGGCGCATATGCGAGTGACGGGTTCTTTTATCGTAATTGTTATCGCGTCTATCAGGTACTGATAGCCGACTGATTTTTGGCTTATACCTATGGCGTTCAACTCCGAGCAAATCCGTCTTTGAATTCTCTTCGCTTTTTGCGTGGGCGATTCTTCTTCGGGCTGTAAAGCGGCTTGCAATTTACTTTTTAAAATAACGGTCTTTGCAATTTTCAAAAATTCCAAAACCGATTTCGCGGAATAATCTTCCTTATTTTTCGTAAGAATGTAATCCGCGCCGAGTTCTCGCGCAATTCCGTGCGTTACAGTGCTGATATTGTTTGTGGTGACAAGAATAAAGGGGGGACGGGTAAGCTGAGCTTCTTGCAGACGCTTTAAAAAGTCCATACCGTCGCCGCCGCCGTGGTGAAGTTCAAGGTCAAGAATAACTGCGTCCGGCTTGTCC
>JAIDFD010000002.1 GCA_029054485.1 Clostridia bacterium
GTACTGCTATAACTCGACCAAGGGCAAGAAGGAAAGGGTAGGACGTCTCGTTCAGATGCACGCAAATACCCGTACCGAAATTCCCAAGGTTTACTCGGGCGATATCTGCGCCATCGTAGGACTTAAAGACACCACCACGGGCGATACGCTCTGCGACGAAAAGCACCCTATCATTCTCGAACAGATGACGTTCTCCGACCCCGTTATTCAGCTCTCTATCGAGCCTAAGACCAAAGCGGGTCAGGAAAAAATGACTATGGCGCTTATTAAGCTCGCCGAAGAAGACCCCACGTTCAAGACCTATACCGATCAGGAAACGGGTCAGACCATTATCGCGGGTATGGGCGAGTTGCACCTTGATATTATCGTAGACAGACTTCTGCGCGAATTCAAGGTTGAGGCTAACGTAGGCGCACCGCAGGTTGCTTACCGCGAGACTATCAGAAAAGCCGTTGACTGCGAAGGTATGTACAAGCGTCAGTCGGGCGGTAAAGGTCAGTACGGTCACTGCAAACTTCATATGATTCCCGGCGAACCCGGTTCGGGCTACACTTTTGAAGACCTGACGGTCGGCGGCTCCATTCCCAAGGAATATATCCCCGCTATCGACAAGGGTATTCAGGGCGCGGCTAAAAACGGTTTCCTCGCAGGATACGAAGTCGTTGACTTCAAAATTCAGGTTTACGACGGAAGCTACCACGAAGTCGACTCTTCCGAAATGGCTTTCCAGATTGCAGGCTCTATGGGCTTTAAGGACGGTATGACCAAGGCAAATCCCGTGCTTTTGGAACCCATTATGAAGGTTGAAGTTATCACCCCCGATGACTATTTCGGCGATATTATGGGTAACGTAACCGCACGCCGCGGTACGATTATTTCCACCGATGACAGAGCGGGCGCAAAGGTAGTAGACGCAGAAGTTCCCCTTTCGGAAATGTTCGGCTATGCAACCGACCTGCGTTCGAGAACGCAGGGCAGAGGTCAGTTCACAATGCAGTTCGACCACTACGCTGAAGTGCCCAAGAGCGTAGCCGAAAAAGTAATCGGCGAGAGAGCTAAGAAAAATTAAAACGCAATTTAGGCGTTTAAGCAGTTAAAATTTTGAATTTACCGATACGGTAAAAAAAATAAAAAACCCGCGTTTTTTAATTGTCTTTTTAATTAATTTAATATATAATGTTAAAGACGTGCAAAAAGCGCGAAAAAAAGCAGCAATAATGATAGATAGCTGCGACGCTTAAAACTTTTAAGCGGAAGTTATCATTTTTATAAAAAATATAATTTAGGAGATTAAAAAAATGGCAAAGGCTAAGTACGACAACAGCAAGCCCCACGTTAACATCGGCACAATCGGCCACGTTGACCACGGCA
>JAIDFD010000020.1 GCA_029054485.1 Clostridia bacterium
CCCCCCCCCCCCCCCCCCCCCCCCCCCCCCCCCCCCCCCCCCCCCCCCCCCCCCCCCCCCCCCCCCCCCCCCCCGCACTTTATAGCGTAAAGGCAGAACAGGCTAAAAAAATAAGTCTGTTTACTTTAATAATGCTCTTTTTCTGCACAGCCGTATTGGGTTGTGCTTTTCTGTTGCCCAAAACGGGAAATAATGCAGACGCGGCGGTAAAGCCCGACGTTGAGCCTAATAAAGTAACATATACAGCAGTCCAATTATTACAATATTATAATCCAACCTCTAAGGATACCCAGAAAAGTATCTCTTACAGTATGTTTGAAGGCGTAAACGATGAGTACGGTGTTGTTACGTTTGATGAAGAAACTAAAACAGCAACGTTAAACAAATTGAGTATAAGTTATCACCAGCTTCTTAATTATATTGCTTTCAAGTCTGAAATTACAGTTCCTGCAATGACGGAATATAGTATTGATTATTCGTTTACGGCAACCTATAAAAGAACAGCAAACTCTATAAGCGAGACAATGGTTGGTATGTGCGTATTTTATTTCGGAAACACATACGAAGATCCGAATGCTCAAGACCAGTCTTCGAAAGTCGAATTTAAATGCTCAACCTCGGGCACAAATACGCCGGCTGAATACGTAGTGGGAGATTATTCATCTACAACCAATACAGCAAAAACAAGCACGGGAGAAATTTCGACAATAACTTACACAAACGATACTAACGAGGCGGCAACTTATACTGCTTACTTCGGCGTCAGCAGTTACGGTTCTGCCGGTTCAACTTATGCGAATACCAATACAACCTCTTTGGTAATGTCGGATAAATTGACGGTAACAGCTATTGATGTACCTACAGTAGATAAAAAATCTGCCGATTTTAACCCCAAGGGTAATACATTCAATTTTACCTACGACCACGACAGAGTGGTTTTATCATCGGTAACCCATAAGGGTTTTTCAAGTGCGGCGCAGGATGTAAGCGGTGAAGTATTTATAGACGAAAACGGTGGATGTCTATTAACCGACGCGGGTGTTTATACCTTTAACTTTGATATTGCAGACTATTGCGGTGCGGTTTGGAACAGCGATACAAACGATCAAACTACTAAAAAAATTGAAATAACAATCAATACGCCGACAGTGGACATTCCTTACGTTGCGAACGATGAGCGACCGTATACCGGAGCAACGCAAGCTTTCACTCTTTACGAGTTCGATACCGACAAGGTGAAGGTTGAAAAGGTTGAGCCGGGCAACACTTCAAACAGCGTAACAGCAGCCGGCGGCGGCGCGATTGTCGCAACCACTTCAAGTTTTGAAGCGTTAAATGCGGACACTTACACAATAACGCTGAAACTTGCCGATGCGGATAACTACGTCTGGAGCGATGAGCAGGGTGGCAACGGCACAAGAACGCTTACATTTACGATAACCAAAAAGGATTTGAAATTTACCTTTGACTGTTCTGAAAAAAATTCGGCGGGCAATGCGGAGTGGGAGTACGGCAAAAGCGACGTAGTGATTACCGCGACCGCTGACAGCATAGACGGCGACCAACTGTCGCTCGTGTTCTATTACGACTCAAAGACCAACCATCTTGAAGCTTCAACGAGCGGAAAGATATCCGAAATTTCGATGCCGTCTACCATAGCAACGGGCGAACACGCGCTGGTGGTCGATTTTTCGGATAATTCGGGCGCAAACGCAAACTATGAGATTGTTAGCGGCAGTTATTCTTTTAACGTAAAAGCGGCTTCGGTTGATACTTCGTACAGTTGGAAGTACTACGAGGGTACTACCGATAAGGGCGCGATTGCCGAGGGCGCGGAAATCAGTTATAAACTGAATACAACTTTTTCGGTTGAGATAGTTATTCCCTCGGATCAGAGTTATATCGAAGTCGGTGATTATTCCGATGAGAAAGGTTCAAAGGTAGGCAGTTATAAAACTACTGTTACGTTGACGAGTACGGACGAAAAGAACTTGTTTTCGGACGGTAACGGCGGTTATACGGACACCACAACGCTTACGCTGAACTGGTCGATCGTACAGAAAGAAATCGACTTGACAAAAGTTCCGTTTGAGTATAACGACGGGGAAAACGGTTGGATAGCGTATAAATCCGACAATCCGCCCCAAATCAGCGACAATAAATTTTCCGTAAGGATACCGGACGCAAATTTGCCTGAAGGCGTTACTTCTGTGACGGCAAGCAATTACGTCAATGCGTTCGGACCCGGTACGATTAAATTCGACTTCGAGTTTGTTCTTGATGATAACTATAAATCGTCTACGGGTTCTAACACCGTTGCATATTCAATGGAAACGACAGGTAAACAAATCAAAGCAAGCTGGAAATTATCTTCGCTTAAAGACGCCGACGGCGAGGATATATGCGATGAGTACGGCGTGCCTTACTACGTATACTATCTTGATATAGACCCGTCAGACCCCGTATATCCTTTTATTAATTACGAGTACTATACCGACGGCGGATCGAGCTACGGCGAGATTATAAGCGGCGGACTTGATACGGTAATTGCCCCCGTTGAGGACGGCGGTATGGGCGCAAGCTCGCAAAACTCTATAATCATTTATGTTCGCGCTTATATCGGACCCGACAAAAACGGAAACCCTGCGCCTACGACCAACGGCGTTGCCAACTATTATTTAAAATTTTCCGATTCCGACCCCGAATACAAGAAAATGACTGTCGGAACGGATAAGAGAGTTGTGGATTTGTCTGAGGGTGATTTGACATATATTACCTACGGCGAAACCGCAGATTTAAATAAACTGTATAGCGTTATTGTCCGCACAACGAACGCGCCGTTGAATACCAGCTTGTATACGGTTGCGTTTTACAACGATGATGATCTTATCGAAGAAGATATAAAAAATGTTGATTTTTCAAAGCTCAACGCGTCTGTTTATAAATTGGTGTTTGCTCTTACCGATTCGGCGAAAGAAGATTACGTTTTAACTAAGTCAAGCCTGAACTTCACGGTAAAGCCCGTAGAGCTTACAGTGCCCACACTGAAAGACGGCGCAACGTTCACGTTCAACGGCGATACGCAGGGTATTACTTCCTCGCTCGATAACTG
>JAIDFD010000200.1 GCA_029054485.1 Clostridia bacterium
GTGCAGGTCAGAAAAACAGACGCGGGGTTCGAATATGAAATTTCCGTATTGCCGTCTCTGGCGGATAGCAATATTTGCGAAAAAATCAGCGCACGTTTGAAAAAGAGTTTTTGTGGAAATTTCGAGGGTAAACTGATCAAAAGCGATAAGGACGTGCAGGATATAGCCGTGGAAGAGGAACACGAAAACGATGAGTACGAAATGCCTATTCGCTCGTTTGAAATTTCCGACTTTTCGTTTTTGGAGGGCACGGAAAAGCAGACACGCGCGGTATATCTCAGCGATTTGAATTTCGAGAGTGAAAAAGTGGTCGTCTGCGGAAGAATAGAGGACATACGCGAGCGCAGTTATAAAAACAAAAAGGATCAGGAAAAGCCTTATTACTCGTTCACGTTAAGCGATGAAACTGCTATGCAGAGAATTACATATTTTGCACGCTTAAAAAGTCTGGACAAAATCAAAGCTCTGAAAATCGGAGACAGTATTGTCTGTACGGGCAAGACCGAGCTTTACAACGGGTATATGCGTTTTACCGCCAACACTATAGACTACGGAAATGTGCCATCGGGCTTCGTGCCCGAAAAGAGAGAATCGCGCCCTACTCCCAGATATTACAGCGTGGTCAAACCACAGCCCTACGTTGATATAGAGCAGACCGATATGTTTGCGGACAGGTCCGTTCCCGAATGTTTAAAGGGCAAAAGCTTCGTTGTGTTCGATCTGGAAACTACGGGACTCAATTCCGCACCTACTTCGGGTAATATGGACAGAATAATCGAAATCGGCGGATATAAAATCATCGATGGCGTAATAAGCGAAAGCTTTTCAACCTTTATAAATCCACAGAAAAAACTTTCGGAAGAGATTGTAAAGCTTACTGGGATTACCGAAGAAATGGTTGCACCCGCACCCACTTATGAGGAAGTAATGCCAGACTTTTTCAAATTCTGCGAAGGCTCGGTTTTAGTCGGTCACAATATAGCGGGTTTTGACTTTAAGTTTGTGGACTATTACTGCGCCAAGCTCGGCTATATGTTTGAAAGAAAGCTTATCGATACTATTCCGCTATCGCAGGAGCTTTTGTTTCTTTCAAACTATAAGCTTAATACCGTAGCCGATAAATTCGGCATAACATTCAACCACCACAGAGCGGTGGACGATGCGCTGGTTACGGCTAAAATTTTTATCGAACTCATTAAAATAAAAAAATCTTTGCCAAAATTGCAATAATAGTTGCTTTTTTATTCGGCATATGTTATAATTTACTCAACCTTAATCGTTACGTTAAGATTGAGTGCCTAAAAGGGCACTCAATACTTCTATAAGGGGGTCAGGTATGCAGATAAAGCCCGTTGAAGAAATCCGCGCTTTCCTTGAAGGGATAGCTTCACCTATGGATATAGAAATCGTAGATGTTGAATTTGACAAACGCAATTCAACTCTCACCGTTTTTATTGAAACCGAGCAGGGCGTTGATTTGAACACCTGCGAGAAGTTCCATAACGCGATTATGGACCCGATTGACGAGCTTGACCCGTCCTGCGGCGCGCCGTATACTCTCAACGTTTCAAGCCCCGGGCTTGACAGACCCTTTAAAACCAAGCGCGACTTTGAGCGTAATCTTAAAAAGGAAGTCGAGGTAAAGCTTTTTGCTCCTTTAAAGGGACAGAAGTTTTTAGAGGGAGTATTAACCGCGTTTGATGATAACTCGGTAACCCTTTTAATCAAGAACGAAGAAATTAAATTAAGCTTAAACAAAATAGCTAAAATAAACAAAGCAATCAAATTTGACTGAAAAAAACAGACTAAAATAAACTTTCAACAATAAGTCAGGAGATATAAAATGACTAATAAAGATTTTTTTGCGGCACTTGCAGATTTGGAAAGGGAAAAGGGAATTCCCCAACAGGTATTTTTGGACGCGCTTGAAAACGCGCTCGTTTCCGCTTGCAAAAAACAGTATGCCGGCGCAATCGGTTCGGTTGAAATCAAGCTCAATCCCGACAGGGGTACTATTGACTTCTTTTCGGTTAAGACCGTTGTAGAGGAAGGTC
>JAIDFD010000201.1 GCA_029054485.1 Clostridia bacterium
CCCCCCCCCGCGCCCCCCCCCCCCCCCCCCACCCAACATTTTTTGGCAAAAAAAAAAATATATTGTGGTTTGCCCCGCACCCAACCACAAGTTTTTATTTTTTTTAAAAAAAGGTTGAAATTGTCGAAATTCCGTGATATAATGCCTATACCACATTACTATAATTTTCTCAAAAGGGGGATTTTAAGCACAATTTTATATTAAAACGCAATTTTTATCACTAAATCTATCTGTAAAGAGATAGCACAATTTTAGCATTGTGTATCTCTTCATAATTATTATCTCTTTATAAGATTGAATTAGTTATAGACCTTATGCGTTTTCAAATTCTCGTTTATAATTAAGTCCTTTTGAGATTAATTATAGTGGTGTGGTAACCGTAAGAGATACTACATAGCAAGGTGTGTCTCTTCGGAGCCACACTTTTTTTTGTTGTCTTTTTTTCTTAGGAGGCTTACTTATGAAATTTTTGAAGAGGAGTCTTATTGCGATAGTTCTCTCGGCGGCTATGCTTTTTTCGGCGTGCTCGGCGGGCAGTTTGTCAAACAGATCCGCAAGCAAATCGCCGACTTCGGCCGCGCTGACTTCGGAGACGGAAACAACGCAGGATACAAACTCACTGCGCTTTGTTGTGAACGGCGACTTTGAGGACAATTGGAACAATGCGATTGCAAACAGTAAATCAAAAAACAAACAGGTTTACTTTATTCTTGGCGCGGACTGGAACGCGCCCACTTCTCAGAGTAGTCACCCGTTCGGCGCGGACAGCGACGGCTTTTCATACGGCAGAATAACCGTGCCTGCGGGCGCGGACGTCGTGCTTGATTTAAACGGCTACACAATAAACCGCGGTCTTACTACATACACCCAGTTGGGTAGCGTAATTTGCGTTGACGGCGGAAAACTCACTATCGAGGACAGCGCGGGCGGCGGTACTATTACCGGCGGTTTTACGGGACAGCATAATAACTGGTCTCCCGTTGATCCTGATCACGACTACGGCGGCGGAATAATGATGGCGGACGGCGAGCTGACCTTGAACGGCGGCTCTATTTCCGGCAACCGTGCGGACTGCGGCGGCGGTATATTAGTTTATGATGGAAAGTTTATTATGAACGGCGGCTCCATTACTAACAATATTGCTGACCGTGCTGGGGGCGGTATTGAAATTGACGCAGGCACTGAACATGAAATTAATGGCGGTGAAATTTCTTACAATCAGGTAACCGCTACTTACGCTTCTGGAACTGCGATTACATCATCAAGCGTCCCTGGCGGTAGCGGCGTCTACGTTTTTACAAACTCTAAGTTTACTATGAATGGCGGTTCTATTACACATAACCATAGTGCCGCTGACGGTGGTGGCGTTTATTTGGCGACAAATGCTACTTTTACATTCAATGATGGTGAAATTACTTATAACGAGGCAGCCGCAAACGAGGGCGCAATAAGTATGTCGACTCCCTCGACAGTGGAATTGAACGGCGGCATAATAACCGAAAATATTTCGGGTGATTATACTGCTATCGCACCCGGCTCAACAAGTACTGTTCGCATAGGCGGACCTGTTAAATTGTATAACAACTATGATCCAAGCGGTAATCAGGCAAATTTGCGTGTGCCTGCGGCAAGTTTCCTCAAAATCACAGGACCGCTTGTTTCTGAAAAAGGTTCGGCTTTTATAGGTATAACAACTACGCTTGCAAATAACGCAACGCTTTCTTCGGGACTTAAAACCTACGGCAACGTCTTTAACTACACAAGTGATATGGCACTTTGGTTTTTTGCTGATTCAAGCGCAAATAGAAGAATACAGCAAAACACCGCAAAGACAGAAATTATTCTTAGTACGGCAGGCAGTACGGAATTTTTTGACGTGGATTGGCAGTATCAGCTTGATAACAGCGGGGAATGGCAGTCCACAAACGGCGCGGCTTATGTGAATTTAACTTACGGCAGTAAGGTTACGGCAGTGCGTATGGTTACAGTAGACACACAGCAAACGGCTCATGACTGGCAGGAGGGCGGCACAACAACAACTGCGCAGTTTATGGCTTACGGTGACGGCACTGTTCCGTTTACAAGCATTGAAGATGTAGGCACTTATTCTTTTATTTCAATGTCTAGCGGTACGTTCTGGACGGCTTATTGGGCATCTCACGGAAATCCGCACGCCGTTATTTTTCCCTCATCTCTTACGATAAATATTTCGCCCAAACCTGTAACTATAAATCTTATAGACAAGGGCAGTTCATACGGCGATAAACTTGCCGATTTGTACGCGGAAGAGGATATTCTCGATAATGACGGCAACCCCACGGGCGAAACAATCAAGCCCGAAGTTGATCCTCTGACGCCCCTTGTCGGCGCGGACGCAAATTATGATTTGAGTTCGTTTGTAACCATTTCAACCGAGGCGGTTGCCTCGTCAGATTTGGGCAGTTACAACATAAAGGGCGCGATTAAATCGAGCGCGCCGTTCGATACGAAAAACTATTCGTTCACTATTAAAACCGCGACTTACGGTATCGGCGTTGCAACAATTACCGCAAAAATAAGTGGTAGCAATACATATAACGGAAGTGCGCAAAACTCGGCTACGATTACGTTCACATACCCCAACGGTGCTTTGTTCGCGGGTATAAAACTATCAACCAGTGATTATGAGGTGAAGTATCCCACTGCGGGTTGCGTGAACGCAAAGGAGTATGACGAAAACGACATCTCGATAGAACTCAACAACAGCAGATTTAAAATTGCGGAAAACGGAGTATCGGGCAGTTACGAGATAAAGAAAGCCGCGCTTTCCTGTACGGCGGACGATAAGTCAATCGGCTACGGCGACGATGCGCCCACTTACACGGTTACTTATTCGGGCTTTAAAGGCACTGATACGGCAGACACCGTTATTAAAGGCACGCTCGCATTTACCTGCACCGACACTTCGGGGGCGGAATATACTTCGTCAAGCCCCGCGGGCGACTATACCATAACTCCGAGCGGAGTTACCGCGGACAACTACGAAATTACTTTCAAGACCGGTAAACTCACGGTAGGAACGGGCAGTATTGCAAAGCCTACTGTTACGCCCACGGAATCACCCGTTTACAGCGGGCAAGAGCAGACTTTCACCGTTTCGGGCTATAACTCGAACGCGATTAAGACCGTTACTTTATCGGACTCGACTAATTTCACCTGGGACGAAACTACCGCAACCGTAAAGGGAACAAAGGCGGGCAGTTGTACGATAACTTTTGCTCTCGATACCGACAGTTATAAATGGTCTGACGGCACGGTTGCAAACTACCAATTAACGATTGAAATCAAGCCTATGCCGCTTGTGTTCTCGTTCACCGCAACGGGCGATGAAAACTGGGTTTGGGAATATCATTCCAACGGCTCTATAAGCTACACGCAGACGGCGAATGTTTGCGCGGACGACAATATCGCGCTTGCATACAAGTACTATCTCACGAGCAACTCGGGAACTAAAACCCCGATAAGCGGCACAAGCCTCGATGTTTCAAATCTGGCGGCGGGCAACTACACGGTTGAAGTTACCCTCGTTGCTAACGGTGAAACGGGTTACAGCGCGGACAACAAAAACTATACTATAGACTCCAACTCGAAAAACACGCAGGCGTTTAAAATAGATGCTGGCGGCGCGGATACAAGCGGGCTTGTCTGGTCGTATCAGAAAGACGACAATCCCTCCGCAAATCTTTTCGGTGGTGATGACGGCGCGCAGACGGTTATCAAATACGCGCTTAAATCGGACGGCTCGGCGAGCGTTTACAAAATTCCCGCGCCCGAAATTCCGACCGATTATAACTATCTGTCAATCGACACAACGAAATTTACGGGCGGTTTAAAGACCGTCAAGGTTGAAAACGGCGTTGAAACGGAAGTTACGGGCGGTTGCTCGCTTGCGGGCGAATACAAAACTTACGTTGCGCTTAAAACTACTTCGAACTTCCTGTTCGATGAGGGCGATGCAACGAGTACCGACCGACTTGAAGGCGTTGCGGTTATCAGCTGGACGATAAGCAAAGCGGAAGTTGACCTTTCGGGGCTTAAACTCGAATACGGCTGGGTAAACGACGACACGGGCGAAATCGACTGGGTTGAATACTCGGCGAGCAACCCGCCCACGTTCAAAGACGCGTTCGTTTCAATCAGAGTAAAGAGCGGCGTGGACGGCGCAAGCTATCCCGCGGGTATCGTAAGCGTTGACGACATAGCTACCAACAACTATCTGACCGACCGCGATATTCCCGGAACGGTTTCGGCAACGGCTAAATTTACACTTGACTCTAACTACGTTTACGTGGATTCAAACGAAGTCACGCACGAAGGCACTTTCAACTACGTTGTAAGTATTGAGCTTGCGAAGAAGAAAATCCCCGTAAGCTGGACCCTTGATACTATCAAAGACGCAAACGGCGAAGAAGTTTTGGACGACAACGGTCTGCCTTATCAGATTTACGTCCTCGACTTCGGCGCGGATACCGACGGCTTATCGCAGTATGTAAAATACGAGTACTATTACGCAGACGTAACCGACCCCGCAAACCCCGTTGTGGGCGGAGCAGTTCCCGTTCAGACGAGCGGAACGACTACCAACGGTCAGCTTGATTATCTTATCGACGTTGACGGCGCGGGCAAGGTGAGCGGAACTTCTACAAAGACGGTTTCGATTTTCGTCCGTGCGGTAATAGATACTTCCGTTTCGGGTTCGGAGTACTACGAACTCAATCTTCCCGCGGGAACTTATGCGGAAGAGTACACCAAACTCGGACAGAAAAAGACTCTCGTCAGCGTAGATATTCACAAGGAAGAAATTGAGTACGGCACTGAAATTTCAAATCTCAGCGAACTGTACGAAATTAAGAAAAACAATTCAATTTACTCAGCGAACAGCTACACGGCGTTGATTTACGCACCGGGCAGCAGTGAGGGCGTAAATATAAGCGATTTTGACTTCGCTACGGCGAACGTGGGCGAGTATATCATTAAATTCGCGCTCAAAGCCAGCGTTTCGGAAAGCGATGCGCTCAATAAGACGAGTTTTACGCTTACGATTGTTGCAAAGGAAATCGAAATTCCCGAAATTTCGGTTAAAATCGAGTTCAACGGCGAAACTCTGAACTTTGCGGATTATCTCGATAGCAAGTATAAAGAGTATCTCGATTCGGGAATTATCAGCGCGGTCAGCGGCAGAGCAACGGCGAGGGAAGCGAATACTTCGTATGTTGCGGTAATTGAAATTATCAACCCCAACTATAAGTGGAAACTGCCTTCGGGTGACGAGGCGAGCGCAACGCGCGCGCTTATGAGAGCGAGCCTTACGGCGGACGCACTTTCAAACAGCGTGTCGGTTGACGGCGTTCAGAAAGTTGCTACCTATAACTGGTTTATCGCTCCCTACAAACTTACCACCGATATTATCAACACAAGCGGCAAAGACGGCGCGGTGATTAATGTAAACAAACTGCCCGAATGGGTGCGCGAGCTTATTACCGATGGTTCGTTGACAATGGGCGTGGCGTATTATGCGGACGAGGCGGCAACGTCGCCCTTGACCGATGACGAAATCGTGCTTAAAGGCGGCAGGTCTTACTTTGTCGGGGCGGTCGTAGAC
>JAIDFD010000202.1 GCA_029054485.1 Clostridia bacterium
AAATTATTAGCATCGATTGCAGCAGTTCTGTGCGTTGGCGTTTCGGCGCTGGCTTTCACCGCCTGCGACAACCATAAACACACCTATGACGAGGATTTTACTTCTTGCGGAGCTGAGGGACACTGGCACGCTCCGAATTGCGGACACGACGTGGACGGAACAGACTTCGAAGAGCACAACTACGGCGGCTGGGTAACGGATACGGAAGCCACCGAGGAACAGGAGGGATTGCGTAAGCGTACGTGTAATGACTGCGGCTACGTAGACGAGGATGTAATTCCGCAAAGCGGTCATACTTACGATACGGTATTCACTTCTTGCGGCGAAACGGGACACTGGTACGCTCCGACCTGCGGACACGACGTGGACGGAATAGACTTCGAAGAGCACAATTACGGCGAGTGGAACTTAATCAGGGAGGGTACTGCGGAGCACACGGGATTGCGTACCCGAACGTGCGATGACTGCGGCTACGTCGACGAGGAAATTATCCCTATGCACTATCATAACATTCCGGACGTTTGGTATAACAATGATAACAGCCACTGGCAAAAGACCGATTGCGGAGATGAACACGGCGGATATTCATATGAAGTAAACAAAGGATCACACAGCTATATAATCGAAGAAACCCCGGCAACTTCAACCGAAGAGGGATATTATAAAAGATATTGCGAAGTCTGCGGATATGTTTGGTCTGAACACGTTATACCTCCGCTCGGCGCAGGCAGTTCGATTTCTCCCTTCACTGCCGTTGAAGGCTTGAATGAGGGTGAAATCGATGAAACGGCTGAATTAAATTACGTTGAAACACATGCGCATTTTTGGACGTATACGGCAACCGCGGCAGGCGTAGTAACCATCGAAGTAAATGATCGGTTGAATATGTTTCTGACCGTATCTACCGAGAGTATTCAGGATACTTTGGATTACGATTTGGGCGAAGGCAATGCTATTAGTATTCCCGCCTGGGATGTGAACATTGGTGGTCAAACATATAGTTGTGATATAGAAGTTTCGGAAGGAACAGTTATTTATTTACAGGTTAATTTCATAGACTACGAATTTGAAACGTATGATGATTTGGGACCTTACAGCTTTACCATAACTTTTACTGCGGCATAATACGGGCTAATAGAAATACGGCACAAAAGTGCCGTATTTTTTTGTGCCCTTAAACGGTGCGCGGGCAATAAAGATAGGGAACAGGCAAAGCCTGTTTGATGAGAGGCAAGAAAATCAAGAGCGAAAGCAATAAAGATAGGGAACAAGCGAAGCTTGCTTGACAAGGTTTTTTACGGGTGGTATATTGTTTAAGCGCAAAAAAATTTTTTTCGCAGAGGGATATATTATGATAAAAACTTTTTCAAGGACGTCGCTTTTACTTGGCGCGCCCGCTATGGAAAAACTTAAAAACTCGCGCGTTGCCGTGTTCGGCGCGGGCGGCGTAGGCGGATACGTTATCGAGGGTTTAGCCCGCTCTGGATTGGGCGCGATAGATATTATCGACAACGATAAAATCTGTCTTACGAATATCAACCGCCAGATACTTGCAACCCGCAAAACTCTGGGCAAATACAAAGTAACCGCCGCGGCGGAAAGGATTGCGGAAATCAACCCCCAGTGCAAGGTTACGCCGCACCGAATGTTCTTTTTGCCCGAATCCGCAGAAAAGATTAATTTTTCCGACTACGACTACGTTGTGGACGCGATTGATACGGTATCTGGAAAAATCGCGATAATAGAGTGCGCCAAAAATGCGGGCGTTCCCGTAATAAGCTGTATGGGCGCGGGCAACAAACTGGACGCGACCGCGTTCGAAGTTGCGGACATTTCCGAAACTTCGGTCTGCCCGCTTGCAAAAGTCGTTCGGCGCGAGCTGAAAAAGCGCAATATATCGGGGGTAAAGGTAGTTTACTCAAAGGAAGAACCCAAAAGCTGTTTGCAGAGCGCCGACAGGCGTGTGATTCCCGCAAGCTGCGCTTTCGTGCCGTCCGTTGCGGGATTTATCGCCGCGGGTGAAGTTGTAAAAGACCTGATAAAGGAGTGAGAGTAAGTATTATGAAAAAAGAAAATATGCAGTTTGAAACTTTATGTCTGCACGCGGACGAAAACAAAAGGGACGAGTGGGGCACGATTAATTCGCCCATATGCCAGGCGTCGACCTTTGTGCATAAGGGTGTGAACGTTGACAATGACTTCACTTATACCCGCCTTTCCAACCCCACGCGCGCACACCTTGAAAATACCCTCGCGGTGTTGGAAGGTGGAGCGGCGGCTTTCGCCTTTTCTTCGGGAATGGCGGCGCTCACCTGCGTTATGCAACTATTCACCCCGCCCGCGCACTTCATTGCAAGCGAAGATTTGTACGGCGGCTCGCTCAGACTCTTCAACACTCTTAAAAGTCTGGGATATACTTTCGATTTTGTGGATACCGGCGACATATCCGCGGTCAAAAAACTTATAAATAAAGACACAAAAGCTATTTACTGTGAAACACCGTCAAACCCTCTGATGCAGGTTTCGGATATAGCCGCGCTTGCGGAGCTTGCGAAAAAAAGCAATCTGCTTTTGATTGTGGACAATACTTTCCTTACGCCCTATTTCCAGAAGCCGTTGAAGCTGGGCGCGGATATAGTAATCCACAGCGCCACAAAATTCCTCGGCGGACATAACGATACCCTCGCAGGCTTTGCGGTTGTAAACTCGCAGGAGCTTGCCGAAAGGGTGAAGTATATAGCCAACACCAACGGCGCGTGCCTTGCGCCTTTCGACTGCTTTTTAATAGAGCGCGGTATCAAAACCCTGCCCGTGAGAATGGACAGAATAAACGAAAACGCGCAGGTTATCGCGCACTGGCTGAAAACGCGGAAGGAAGTAAAAAAAGTTTACTACGCGGGATTTGAGGATCACGCGGGATATGCCGTGTCCAAAAAGCAGACGACCGGCTTCGGCGGTATGATTTCAATAGAAGTTGAAAGCAAGGAGCTTGCCGAAAAAATTCTCGGCGGCGTAAAGGTATTCCAGTACGCAGAAAGTCTGGGCGGGGTTGAAAGTCTTATCACATATCCTATGAAACAGACCCACGCAGACTTGACCGAAGAGGAGCGCAACCGCCGCGGCATAAACGACAGGTTTTTGCGCCTTTCAACCGGTATTGAAAACGCGTCCGACTTAATCGCGGATTTAAAACAGGCTTTTGAAAAATGAAATACGATTTTGATAAAATCATAGACAGAAAAAACACCAACAGCTTAAAGTACGATTTTGCCGTCCAACGCGGAAAACCCGCGGATATATTGCCGCTATGGGTTGCGGATATGGATTTCGCCGCGCCGGACGAGGTAATTTCCGCGCTTAAACAAAAAGCGGAACACGGCATTTTCGGATATTCCGAACCGGACGAAAAATACTTTAACGCGCTTTGCGGTTGGTTTAAAGAACGTCACGGTTGGGATTGTGACAAAGATAACTTTGTTATAACCTACGGCGTGGTGCACGCTATATGCTCGCTTGTCCGCGCACTGACGGATGAGGGCGGCGGCGTTATCGTCTGTCAGCCCGTATATTATCCCTTTGCGGAAGCGGTAACGGACAACGGCAGAAAATTGGTCGTAAGCGAACTGAAAAACGACAACGGATATTATTCGGTGGACTTTGCCGACTTCGAAAAAAAGATAGCAGAAGAAAAGGTTAAGCTGTTTATCCTTTGCAGTCCGCACAATCCCGTAGGCAGGGTTTGGAGCAAAGACGAGCTGAAAAGACTGGGGGATATATGCCTCAGACATAACGTCTTTGTCGTTTCGGACGAGATACACTGCGACTTTACATACGGCGAAAACAGGCATACCGTTTTTGCAACGGTGGATAAAAGGTTTGAAAAAAGGTGTGCGGTATGCACCGCGCCATCCAAGACCTTTAATCTCGCCGCACTTCATATTGCAAACGTGTATATCGCGGACCGTGCCGCGCGTGAAAAACTTAAAAGCGAACTTTCCCGTCAGGGTTTTTCACAGCCCAATATAATGGGGCTTATCGCCTGCCAGTCCGCCTACGAACATGGTGCAAACTGGTTGGACGGACTGCGCGGATATTTGCAGGGCAATCTGGATTTTTTGCGCTTGTTCATAAAAGAGAATATTCCGAAGGTTGCGCTCGTTGAGCCGCAAGGCACTTACCTTGTGTGGCTGGATTGCCGTAAGGCGGGAATGAGCGACGAACAACTTTCGGACGCGGTTATAAAAGCGGGCTTATGGCTGGACGACGGCTGTATGTTCGGCGTTGGCGGAAGCGGATTTCAGAGAATAAATATCGCCTGTCCACGGCAAACGTTAAAGCTTGCCCTTGAAAAATTCAAAACGGTATTCGGTTAAATTAATTAAAAAGCCGCCGCGCTGTCAAAG